>JACRHX010000037.1 GCA_016211955.1 Parcubacteria group bacterium
GTGTAAAATTCACATCTGGATACAGGTAAGCTGCACCCACGTGCCCTTTATTGTCAGGAGCAGAACACCCCCTATTATGATACCAATAAAAGGCAACTCCAAAAATCAACAAAACAACAATAATCCAAAACAGCCTCTTCATTCAATCCCCTCCTTTTGTCTCACCATTGTCCTTCGATAAACTCAGAACGTAGACGGGCTTATTATTGAACTAAAAACACAATACCACAGTACTAATTTTCTTGCAATTTTTATGAGCAAAGAAGTACTGCATTGAATACCAGAGCGTTTTGTTCGGCTTCGCTCACCACAGATGACGAAGTAATGCGCAAAATGCGTACGTCCTATTCTACTTCGTGGCCTCCTATTACTATACCCGACGCAACAAACACAAAATTCTTCACCACAAACTCCCCCGTCTGTGTGAGAAAAAATATATTACCGTGAGAAAAAAAGAGGGGTGGATTAAGAACAAACGTCAAAAATGTCCCTGCCATTTGTATCCATAATAGTGCAAGCGCACCACGAAGAAAGAATTTAAAAATAAGACATGCGCCGATGAGTATCTCGATCCAACCGAGGGCAAGGAGGAGTGGATGTATGGGAAAAAATGAATAGGTAGTACGGAGGAGCTCTACTACAGGGCTTACCCCTAATACCTTAAGCGCACCAAACCAAATAAACACAATACCGAGCGTAATACGAAGAAGAAAAATCCCATATCGGCGCATAGAGGTGATAAAAATAGTATCTATATAGGTAAACCAATCTTTAGGCATGATATAATTGTTTATTTCAATAATTTTGCATGCTGTTTCCTTAATTTTTCAAGTTTTGGGTTGATTACAATCTGACAATAAGGAGCCTCCTTATTATTCTGATAATAATCCTGATGGTACTCCTCTGCTTTGTAAAACGTATCGAGAGGAAATATCTGCGTTACTATGGGGGCAGAATACGTCTTTGTTTCGATAAACTCTTTAACATACGCCTCTGCCGCCTCTTTTTGTTCATCACTTGTGTAAAATATCACCGAACGATACTCTTCTCCCACGTCATTCCCCTGTCGATTCATGGTTGTAGGATCGTGTGAAGAAAAGAATACCTCGAGAAGATCACGATAGGATATTTCTTCTGGATTATATTCCACCTTAATAACCTCTGCATGTCCTGTAACGCCAGAGCTCACAGCACGATAATCAGGATTTTCTATCCCCCCTCCCGCATATCCCGACTCTACAGAAATCACTCCGCGCAACTCACTAAACACCGCCTCGGTACACCAAAAACATCCACCCCCAAATACTGCACTTTCTGTAGAAATATCCATAATGATTATTGTAAAATAGCTTTTCCGAATGGCACAGAGAAGGCGCGACACCACACCCACACCTCGTTATAATTGCCCACATCAACGGCCGATGGAATTTCATAGTTTTGACTCCCCACATTGCCTTTCAGAGCACCGAGGCGTGTGTTTGGATCGTACACCCCATTGTTCCCCAGATAGACAAAGAGATCGGGGCCATTCGTAACACTAAAGTCATCTTCAAAACGAATAAACTTCTTTCCTCCAATAGTAAGCAGTTTTACTATGCCCTCAGCACGATGGCCTGCCAACCCATCAAAATTACCACGAGCAACCTCTTTCTGTTCTACGGGAGAAGTCGTCGTCGAAACTACAGGACTTTTTTCCTGAACTCTTTTAGTAATAAAGAGTGGGGAGATGAGCCAATAGGCCAATCCTGCACCAACGATTCCTAAAATACAAAAAATAATTTTTTTCATATATAATTCTTATTACTATAATCCTATACCAGAAATAGGAAACCGCCCATGTGAGCGGTATATTCTATCTACCCTTGTTCTCTTGTAATTTTTCCTTTTGCGATAGTAACAGTCCTCTTCTGAGAATCCTTTTGTACGGTAACCATAAAGGTCTCCTTTGGATCCTTGGGAATCGTCACCCTTCCCACAATACGCCATCCTGGAAAACGCTTGTTAAGACGCTTCTTGAGTCCAATCACCTTCACTGCCTCACCTCCCCTCGTAGCTTACTCATCACAATCCCTTCGCACACAAGCGAGAGACTGAATCATATATTTTGGCTCTCCCGCCTCTTCAAAAACCCTAAGGTGCTCAATAAGAGTAGCCTGAATCTTACGTCGTTCCACAATATCCAACTCCTTTTTTCTGTGAAGACAGTGGTGAAGAGCAACAAGCAGCTCCGAATAGCCACATCGCCCTCTCGGGTAGCGCTCCAAAGCATTCTTAAGTTCCTCGACACAAGGCAAAGATATTGCAACACCTGATCCCCATCCCCAATACCCTTCAAGGAAACTAGCACCAATAAAATGACGCTCTCCGGAAACATCAGGCTCTCTCTTGAGCCACCCGAGAACAACCATATCGAATGCCTCTTGCACGTTGTTTCTTGCCCGTGCAGTATCACCACCAGCATACATAATATATTCCCAATCAATATATGAAACCCCTGTCCACGAATCAAACCATGCACAAAGAGCCACAACGACATCGTCGTAACTCGCCCCTCGAATCGCTTCGACATCCGTATGATGATCAAACACCTTCGGATCAAGCATGCATATCAGCTCCCTCCTGTTTCAACGAACCAGTATATTACTACCAAACTTTCTCATTTTCGTCAATCCCATCGTCCGTATCATCTCACAACTCTGAGTTAAAAAATAGATAGTGCCTCTGGTGTATCGAAGGCCTACCATTCAGCCGGAGGCTGATCCACCTCTGGCGGAAAGGAAACCCTTTCCTTCGACAGGCTCAGGATAAACTAGCTCAGGGA
>JACRHX010000039.1 GCA_016211955.1 Parcubacteria group bacterium
AGTTCGATGGTGTAATCGAACGAGTTAACAGTTTTACGCGGACACCCTATCCTTTTGTGCCTCACGCGAAGTTCAGGAGTGAATACGTGTGGGGGTTGTGTAGGTTCTGATTCTGGATTCCCGCTTTCGCGGGAATGACAAAGTGGAAAAACAGAAAAAGACGCCCAATATGAACGCCTTTTTCTGTTTTGTTTCTATTCAGCTGATTCTTTTTCCTCTCCCTGTGGTGAGCTGGATCGAACCACTCTTTGTGCTTCTCTTTCGCTGATCTCCTCAAGGCTTGCTGCATATCCTGTCCCTGCTGGAATAAGTCTTCCGATGATAACGTTTTCTTTAAGACCTCGGAGATAATCAATCCTTCCTTCAACGGCGGCGGATACAAGAGCGCGTGTCGTCTCTTGAAAAGAGGCTGCGGATAAGAATGAGTAGCTACTTGAAGCAATATTTTTGATTCCAAGCAAGAGTTCACGCCCATGAGCTGGTTTCTTCTTAGCTTTCACAATCTCTCTGTTTCTCTCAATAAATACAGATCGCTCCACCACCTCCCCTACAGAAAACTGCGAATCCCCGGCATCAACAATACGTACACGACTAAACATTTGTCGTACTACGATCTCAACATGTTTATCGTGAATTTTTGCCCCCTCAGAAAGATACACTTTCTGAATTTCACGAACAATATAACGCCATACCCCATCCTTTCCCCCCACCTTATAAAGCTCGTGAAGATCAATATGCCCTTCGGTGAGCTGAGTTCCTGGAAGGACAGCCTGACCCTCCTCAACAACGATACTTATACCACGAGGTATCTTATACTCTTTACGAAGTTTCTTTTTGCCCTCCTGGACAATATGCACTATCACGCCTGCACCGTCTTGCATCTCCTCTATCTTTTCCACCCATCCCTCTGCCTCAGCAATAGCGGCACTGTTTTTGATAGCGCGTGCTTCAAAAAGTCCTTCTACGCGAGGAAGACCGTGTGTAATATCAAGACCGGCGACACCCCCAATATGAAATGTTCTCATGGTAAGCTGAGTTCCTGGCTCACCAATAGATTGTGCCGCAATCACCCCCACCGCACTTCCTAATTCAACAAGTTTGTGATTAGAAAGATCAAGTCCATAACAATTTTTACAAACCCCGAATAAAGAACGACAAGAAAGTGGTGACCTTACGCGCACATGCTCAACACCACTCTCCTCAATAGCCTGTGCTATTTCAAGAGAAATATTCTCACCCGCTCGTGCAATTATTTTATTTCCTATCTTCACATCGTCGAGCAATGTACGAGAAAATACTCTATCTTTAAGTTTGTGGTGAAACTCTTCACCATCTTTCTTATATATAGTAATTCCATCTTCCGTGCCACAATCCCCCTCGATAACAAACGTCGATTGCCCCACATCAACCAAGCGACGCGTCAAATACCCAGCAGAAGCAGTCTTCAAAGCAGTATCGGTGGTTCCTTTTCTTGCCCCATGCGTTGAAATAAAGTACTCAAGCAAATTGAGTCCCTCCTTAAATGACGATTTTACAGGAAGTTCAATGGTCTCATTGCGCGGATTCTGTACAAGACCCTTCATAGCCACCATTTGTTCTACAGGAGCCCAACTTGCTCTCGCACCAGAATTAATGATCATAAAAACAGAGTTGTCACCCTCAAATGCATGGGGAACTAACTTCGAAAGATCTGCTTTTGCCTTCTGCCACACCATTACAGAACGCACGCGACGCTCCTCGATAGATAATAATCCTTCTTGATATTGCTCCCAAATCTTTTCTGTCTCTGCTTCAGCTTGTGTAACAATCTCTTTTTTCTCTTTGGGGGCAGGGAGATCACCCATTGCCCAACTAATTCCGGAAAGCGTTGAATATTTAAATCCTAAAAATTTAATGGCATCAAGAAGATCGGTGAATGTTTCGTTATCATATTTTCTCTGAAGATCTGCCGTTAATTTTTTTATCTCACCCTTATCAAGTACTCGGCTTAGATAGGGGTAGTCAAGAGGAAGTATCTCATTAAAGATAATTTTTCCCGCAGTCGTTATAAGTACTTGTTTTCCCTCCTTGTGTTTTATGTGAAGCACCTGAATAGGTTCATGCAATGTAATCACCCCATTTTCATAAGCGAGAAACACTTCATTCACAGAACTAAATGCTCGCATCTTACCCCCCTTATTTTCATGCTCCGATTCTGTGCGCGTAAGATAATAACACCCCAATACCATATCCTGTGTAGGAGAAACGATCGGCTCACCCGTTGCGGGACGCAATACATTCTTCTTTGCATCCATGTACATACGTGCCTCGTCCTGTGCCTTATCAGTCAAAGGAAGATGTACTGCCATTTGATCACCATCAAAGTCGGCGTTAAAAGCGGTACACACCATGGGGGGGATACGAATACAAAGATCCTCAATAAGCAAGGGTCGAAATGCCTGAATACCAAGCCTGTGGAGTGTAGGAGCACGATTTAAGAGTACGTAGCGATTTTGAATTACCTCCTCAAGAATCGCCCACACCTCAGAGGGTGCCTCCTCAATAAGACGATTTGCACGTTTAATAGTATTTGCTAAACCAGAATTAAGAAGTTTATGAATTACAAATGGCTTAAACAATTCAAGAGCCATTTTCTTGGGTAAACCGCATTGATTGAGCTTAAGTTCAGGACCAACCACAATAACCGAACGACCGGAGTAATCAACACGCTTCCCCAAAAGATTTTGTCTAAAACGTCCCCCCTTCCCCTTTAACATGTCTGCGAGAGATTTAAGGGGTCGTTTTTGTGCATTCATCTGCTGTTGACCACTAATACGAATACTGTTGTCAATGAGAGCATCCACAGCCTCCTGCAACATACGTTTTTCGTTGCGAATAATAACTTCGGGTGCCTTGAGCTCTTTAAGTTTTCGCAGACGATTATTTCTGTTGATCACACGACGATAGAAATCGTTAAGATCAGAAGATGCATATCGTCCCCCATCAAGTGCTACCATTGGTCTCAAGTCGGGTGGAATAACAGGAAGGACGGTAAGAATCATCCATTCTGGTCTTTGATTTGATTGCACAAGATTCTTTACAAGACGTGCCCTTTGAAGCACTTTTTTGTCAATCTCTTTCGTGGAAGTAAGCTCCTGATCAAGCTGTGCCTTCAGAACATGAAGATCAATAGTTTCAAGAAGAGCACGAATCGCCTCAGCACCAATACTTGCCTCAAACACCTCACCATATTTTCTACTAAGATTAAAATAATCGAGTTCGGAAACTACGTTCATTGGCTGTAATATGGCAAGTTCGTTTAAGGTTTCCTGCTTCAGATTTTCAAGTTGTGTACGTTCTTTTGGGTTCGCCTTCTTCATTTTATTTTCAAACTCCCTATTCACCTCATCAACAACTCGTTTTCGTGCACCTTCATTTACCTTTGTAATAATATAGCTAGAGTAGTAAATAACCTTTTCAAGCTTTTGTGAAGGAACACCGAGAAGAAGAGCAAGGCGCGATGGAATGCTTCGCAAAAACCAAATGTGTGCTACCGGTGTCGCAAGGGCAATATGACCAAAACGCTCTCTGCGCACAATGGCACGTGTTACCTCAACGCCACACTTGTCGCACACCACTCCCTTATAACGAACACGTCGATATTTTCCACAATAACACTCCCAGTCTTTTGTGGGACCAAAAATACGCTCAGAAAAAAGACCATCTTTTTCGGGGCGTTGTGTACGATAATTAATCGTCTCCGGTTTAACTACTTCGCCATGAGACCACGCGAGAATCCCATCGGGTGAAGCTATTTTTAAACGTAATGCATTGAAATTATTAATCATAGTAATGAATACGTTATCTTTTTTTTCGCTCCCTAGTACCATTAGTGGGGGCGTTTATTATCTCTTGCTCACCCTCATAGGCGGTAAGGAGATCGACTTCCAGCCCCAACCCCTTGAGTTCACTTGTTAATACATTAAATGATGCAGGAATATTTGCTGTCCTAATGTCCTCACCATAGATAATAGATTCATATGTCGCAGAACGACCAAGAACATCGTCTGATTTAAGAGTAAGCATCTCTTGCAACATATGTGCTGTTCCATACCCTTCAAGTGCCCACACCTCCATCTCTCCGAAACGCTGACCTCCGTGCTGAGCCTTTCCTCCAAGAGGCTGCTGTGTAATAAGTGAGTAGGGACCAATAGACCTCATGTGAAGTTTATCTTCTACAAGGTGATCGAGCTTCATTATATAGGTGTAGCCCACGGTAACCTTCTGATCAAATTTCTTACCCGTCCTTCCATCTATTACTACGGTTTTACCATCCTCAGGAAGCCCTCCTTTCCTCAACTCTTCCTGAATATCTTCTTCGGTCGTGCCACTAAATATAGGAACAATAGCACGATATCCATTAGCATGAGCAGCCCACCCAAGATGTGTCTCAAGAATTTGTCCGATATTCATACGAGAGGCAACCCCAAGTGGGTTCAAAA
The DNA here is from genome assembly GCA_016211955.1 of Parcubacteria group bacterium. Lineage (GTDB taxonomy): Bacteria > Patescibacteriota > Minisyncoccia > UBA6257 > JACRHW01 > JACRHW01. The sequence continues at coordinate 4,482 of JACRHX010000039.1, forward strand.
CAATATCAACAGAGGTTCCATCTTCAAGATAAGGCATATCCTCAACCGCTACGATACGCGAAATAACACCTTTGTTTCCATGACGTCCTGCAAGTTTGTCCCCTGCCATCACACGACGGAATACGGCAACCTCAACACGAATTCTTTTAATAATTCCCGGTTCAAGTTTATCTCCACGTTCTCGCGAAAAAATACGAATACCAACAATACGTCCTCGTTTTCCATGAGGCAACGTAAGTGAAGTATCCTTTACGTCTCTCGCCTTCTCACCAAAAATGGCACGCAAGAGTCGCTCTTCAGCAGTGAGATCTGTCTCCCCTTTTGGAGATACTTTTCCCACGAGAATATCACCCGAACCGATTTCGGCACCGATACGAATAATACCCTCCTCATCAAGATTTCTTAGTTTATCTTCTGAAACATTTGGAATGTCGGGAGAAGTAAGTTCGGGACCAAGCTTTGTTTCACGAACATCGGCATAAAATTCCTCAATATGAATGGAACTAAAACGATCCTCCTGAACAACACGCTCAGAGAGAATAATAGCATCTTCATAATTACCCCCTGCCCATGACATATAGGCAACAAGAAGATTTTGACCAAGACCCAACACTCCATTTTGCATAGAAGGACCATCAACAAGGACTTGTCCTTTTTTTACTTTCTGACCTCTTTGAACAATCGGTCGCTGACTGAGTGAGGTAAATTGGTTTGAGCGTCTAAAATGGTGGATCTTATACGTAAGCAGTTCCTTTTTATCATCAAGTTTCAGAACAAGATGGTCCGCGTCAACCTCGATAACCTCTCCATCACCAACAGCTTTAATGAGATATCCGGAATCCTCTGCCACCTTTTGCTCAATACCTGTTCCTACAAGGGGAGCTTCTGGTTTTACATACACCACAGACTGACGTTGCATGTTTGCACCCATGAGTGTTCTGTTTGCGTCATCGTGTTCAAGAAAAGGAACCATTGAGGCAGCAATACTGAATGGTTGGTTTGAAGCAATATCTATATATTCCACCTCCTCACGAAGACAGATGGTAGGTTGACCCTTAACCCTCACCGCAACTTTTTTATCTACGATTTTTCCATCCTCTCCATAACGAACACCACCATGGGCGATCGCATGACGTTCTTCTTCGTACGCGTTGAGCCATGAAATTTCTTTGGTAACCCTCCCCTCTTTTACCTTGAGATACGGCGTTTCAATAAACCCAAACTGTCGTACACGAGCAAAGGTTGCAAGGTAATTAATAAGACCTACGTTTCCTCCTTCAGGGGTCTGAATAGGACAAAGTCGTCCATAGTGGCTTGTGTGTACATCGCGCACTTCAAACCCCGCGCGTTCTCTTGTTAACCCCCCTGGACCCATCGATGAGATTCTTCGTTTGTGCTCCACCTCGGCTAAGGGATTTACTTGATCCATAAACTGAGAGAGCTGGGAAGAAGAATAAAACTCTCGCACCACTGCCATAAGCTGACGTGGCACTACAAGTTGTGAGGGAGTAACCAAAAAGATATCACTAGTAGACATCTTGTCCTGAATAACTCTTCGCATACGCGCCAAACCAACACGCATACGGCTTTGCAATAACTCTCCTACTCCTTTTACACGACGGTTTCCAAGATGATCAATATCATCAGGATCGGCATCAGAATCATTATTAAGTTTTATAACCTCCTTAATGATCGCAACAATGTCGTCGAGTGTAAGAAGCTTATCCTCTCCTTTTACATTGAGGCGACTATTCATTTTAAATCTTCCTGCGGAGGACAAATCATAACGATCTAATCTAAAAAACATGGCATCTACGAACGCCTGAGCATTTTCTGGAGTTGCAAGATCTCCAGGACGAACACGTTTGTAAATCTCAACGTATGCATCTACCTTGTTATGTGATGGATCTTTTGAAAGGGTTCGTTTAATGAGCTGTGTATCGTCAGTAACGCCCTCAAAAGCTTTTTCTATCTCCTCATTTGATTCAAGTCCAAAAATACGCAAAAGCGCAGATGCGGGTATCTTACGCTTACGATCTATCTTAATAATAAGTCCATGGTCTGGTTCTGTCTCAAACTCGATCCATACCCCACGACTTGGAATAATTTTTGCACCAAATAGCTTCTCCCCTCGAAATACCTTTGCGGTAACATAGATACCACTTGAACGAATAAGTTGAGAAACTACTACACGTTCCACTCCATTAATAATAAAAGTCCCCCTTCCCGTCATCATGGGGATATCACCAAAATACACCTCCTGTTCCTTTATCTCTTTTGTGCGTTTATTCAAAAGGCGCATCTTCACACGAAGAGGCGCCTCAAACGAAGCATCGCGCTCGCGTGCTTCTTCTTCATTAAACTTTGGCTCATCAAAATAATGACCAACGACAGATAATTCAAGATCTTTACCCGTATAGTCCTTGACAGGAGAAATTTCATCAAAAAGCTCCTGTAACCCATCTTTCACAAACCAATCAAAGGAATCTTTCTGCACATCTATCAAATTTGGAATGTCGAGAATTGACTTCTGGTAATGAGAAAAAACTTTTGTTTTTGTAAACATGGGGGGTATGTTTAAAAATTTAAGATTTATAAAAGATATACGTATAAAAAGAGCAGAAAAAAACCTACAAAAAACAACATCACCTGAACTTGTTGTTTTGAGGCTTTTTAGACAGTGGATTTAATTATATATCCTTTACAAAAAAAGTCAATCCCCTACACTGCTGACAAATGGTCCGGAACTAGTCTGCAAAAAAGAGATACTTAGCCCTTAGATCGTCATGTTCTTTGAACGTCTTTGA
>JACRHX010000038.1 GCA_016211955.1 Parcubacteria group bacterium
AACCAGCAGAAACGTGTACATTTACCGCACCGCCACATGTGTTCCCACTTCCACATGATCCCACCGCAAAATTAAAACCAGGCCCAGAATAGTAGCCCGTATCTCGTGCATAGGCAGTTGAAACATAAATTCCATTTGGGTCTACACCACTAGGCACCCAAACTGTTACTGAAGAGGTATCATCAATATTTCCCCCTCCATTATTGTTTTGCGTTGAGGCGAAGCAGGTTACCGAATAATTACTCCCATTATCATTCGTCGCGCCACAGCCAGAGTTATAGGTATAACTCGCTTGGACATTGCTCGTAAAACTAAAAAGACCAACAGCAACAAAAATGATCATCGCCGATCGATAAAAAGCAAAAGGTTTTATAGATGGTGTATACATAGAAGTAGAATGATTATAGGCTATAAATTTAAACACAATACACATAAAAAAACAAGAGACACAAAAAGGGGGCATACAGCCTCCTTTTAATTACCTATGGTATCTCAAATACTACTCCGGTGCAACTTCTTTGAAGACTGGATTTTTCGCTACGATAAGCGAGAGAAGAGAACTCCCAACTCGCCCATTCGTGCCGCTTGCCTCAATTACGGTAAGCGTGATATTGTGAGGACCCTCACCTATAAACTTAGTGTATACCACAGGTCCTGATAACGTAGTAGGAGACCCTCCCACAAATTGCCAGTTACGAGTAATGATGTTTCCCCCCGTCGAGGGGAGTGAAGTGTCCTTGAAGTACACCCTCATTCCCGTAAGCACCTTGAGTTGCCCACATGCTTTAAAGTTAGTCCCGTCAAGAGAACACACAAAGCTTGGTTGTATATCTTGACGAATCGTAAACGAGGTGGGTAGAGTCGTGTAACTAAGCCCTCCCTCATCAGTTACCCTAATTTGTATACTATGTGATCCTGCTCCATATTGTGTTGCATCGAGCGTAGTAGTGTTACATGGAATCGCAGGCTTCACATTGCCATCAATAAGTACTTCACATGTCTTAAGATTATCATCGGGATCGGTCATACTAAGGTTGAAATTCAAAAGTCCTGGAGAATTTGTGTATCCCGTACACTGTGGGGTTGTTGAACTACAGGCAATTGTGGCAACGGGAGGATTATTATCACATATCTCATTATCAAGTGTTACTCCATATTTGGGAATAGGAATCCCCGTCGCAGGACAAAACCCAACACCATTTGATTTTCCATCGCCATCGGGATCACAATTTTTTGAACTAAAGCTCACCCACCCCACCACATCAGACCCCCATGCGTAACCCTCAAGGGTACACGCCTTTCGTTTTACTCCATATATAGACCCGACACCGTTACTATTTTTTGAAGAAAAACTCATCCACCCATCCCAACCTTTCACAATATCACCAGTGAGCGCCTTCATCCACCCCACCACTTCATTCTTGTTGGCGCCAACTCAAATTAAGTTTTCCCTGACACGTCCCCTTTGGACATCCTGCCGCCTGATTAAAATCAATCCAACCAATATGTTCTGACCAAGCATAGCCAGAAAGGATGCCCGAAAGAGGATGTATATTCACCCCATAACTTGACCCAGCGTTAGGATTCTTAAAACTGATCCATCCAATGTTCTCCGACCAAGCATTGCCAGAAACATTGAAAATTGTGACTTGGGGTGGTGTGGCATTACCATTACTTCCCGCAAATACAACATTCCCAACCCCCTGCCGGTAACTATAAAAACACATACCTCCAAAAAGGATAATGGCAGCTAGTACAGAAATTTCTAGTTTTCTCATCACCGTGTCGTTTTATTTTGTATTCACAAAAAAAATACTTGCCGCATCAAACGTCGTTTTCTCTGAAATATCATCTGTACTCCCGATGTTGAGTTCCATGCCCGATATAACAAATTTTCCAAACTCTGCGAATGAAAGCTCCCTCACCTCTGGCTTGATAGGTTTCAGTGCATTATCTTTTGTATCTGTTACCTTCGGCAATTCCAGCATTCCTATTTTTGTCATATCGGTAACTCTCACAACTGCGTCAGAATAGGAAACAGGAGAATAACCCGTGTTTGATTTTTGAACGGTAACCAAAAGATCGTTTCCTTTTAATTCTCGAAGCTTGACCACAAGAGTGGTTACACTATTCTTGGGAGATTTTTCAGAAGAAATAGGAACGCGCAACTCTCGTATCTCTCTATGCAACACCCCGTACAACACAAGGTTACTTCCCAAAATTAATGCAATTATAAAAAAAATTATTTTGTGATTCATAATAATAGTTATGCGAATCATTTAAACCCGACCCAATCACACTTTGTGTATGACGAAACTCCATAGATACCGTTCCAAGGATGAAAGCCTGGACTTGGACTCCATACCTGTACTTCACAACTAGGAAAAGCATAAGAATTGCCAGAATATTGCATTCCTTGAAGGAGAAGTACCGTCGCTCCTGGAACTTGACACGTTGGTTGTGAATAAGGACCAAAATTACCGCTGGAACATGACCCCACATACGTCATTCCACTTGCGCCAGCGGGACCCTGAGGACCGGTTACACCTGCCTGCCAGCTTGCAATACCGCTTGCATCCGAAACAAAGACTCTTCCCGCACCTTGTGTGCCATCCTTAATTTGCACCTTTCCCTTTACAAACAATCCATTTATAGGAGCATTATCGCCATAAGTATCTGATACCGTTAACGAGCCTACCTTGACAGGGAGGGCCGCATTGGAATCCGTAAAAAATCCTATACTCCCTTGAGAGCCATAGAGGTTGTAGCCCGTCCTTAAACTTCCATTTACATCTAAGTTCTTTTGTGGACTTGTAGTTCCAATTCCAACATTTCCATTCTTATCCACAACAGTCACATACTTGTTCATCGCCCTATCGAATAATCCTATAGTACCAACACCAGTGCCATCGGGATATATCTCATATTGGCGACCCTCTTGCGCGGTGCTTTTGAGAACGATTCTTCCAAGACCACCCGTACCCTCCGCAAGAATAGACCCTACAATATGAAGTTTTTCGAGTGGATTTATTGTCCCAATTCCCACACTCCCCTTATCGACAATAAGTCCGCTCCTTGCGCCACCCGTGTTCAAAAGTAATCCACCGATTTTTTCCTGCCCCACGTTGCTCTCGTTAATAGGTGCAGGAGCGTTCGCTCCAGTGGGCGCCACAGTAGGTTCTACCCACGCGTGGGCAACCTGCAACATAAAGCCCAACGCCACAGCAAAAAAAGATACATACAAATATTTTTGAATAATCCTCTCCTGCGATTTTAAAAATGTTTTTATAGTACTCATTTTTTGTTTTTATTATTATGCTCCAACTTCTCAACCCTATGTTCCAAAAGTAAAAATTCATCGCGATGTACATCTCCTTTAAGCTCGTTGCGGATGACGTGTAATTCAGAATGTACGTCTTTAAACTCCGATCGTATCTCATCAAACTGTCCAAACACTGCTTCAAATTTGAAATCAACTTCTTTTTTAAATTCCCTAAATTCTTCGTGGTTCGTATCGATTTTGTTATGCAATGCTTGCTGCCCCTCAAGAAGTAAATCAAATTTTGTGCTCATATATTCGAGAAGTACACCATCTCGATGCTGATTTAATTCTTTTGAAGATTGTTTATTCGTTGTTTTCTTTTTTTGCATAGTTTTTCTATTTTCTGAGCGGGTGGTGCAGACAAATGTGCTCGTATCTCCGGAGCGATAGAAGGTTGCGCAGTAGAGGGTGCAGTAAGTTTAGTAATCGTATCTGTTTCTACCTGGTCTTGAGGAGACGTCTTCGACAGATACCAACGCGCAGTGTAATAGATAAGCACCCCGACAATGGAAGCAAGAATCAAAAGGATGACAAAATATTTTTTTGAGTACTCCTTAGCTCTAGTATAACAAAGAAATGCAAAGACAAACCAGGGGGTGTCTCCACACCCTCTAATACCAACTCATGTAGGCGGTCATTTTTGTAACTCCCTAAAAGTACTTGTCTTTTTAGGCGAAGATATACCCTCACGCTTCTTCTTATCTATTGTAGTCTCCTTTTCCTTTTGAGTAGATATATCTTCACGTCCTTTTTTGTGAATAAGCTTTTTGTAGGATGGGGCAGAAAGGCAACCAAGAAGAATCTCATCCTTTTTGCTCTTGATGCAAGGGGATGCTAGCGGCTCCTGTCCAATTATTACTTGTATTGACTTAGTAATAGTTGAAAGGCGGTTGCTTATTTGAGCGCACGAGAGTGTATACGTAGTAGTAACTTCAGGCAAAACCATAACACCTCCTTGTGGAGGGGTGGTTGGGACAATCCCCTTCCACTCGGCACTTACCGGATCTGCAGAGGCAAAACAACCTACTCCCACACCAGAAGGAATAGACCAACTAAGAGAAGTTGATTGCCCAGCAAAAATAGTTGGCTGACTTGCAAAAATCTGAACATTCAGAACGATGGCTGGAGCTGGAGCTGGAGCTGGAGCTGGAGCTGGAGCTGGAGCTGGAGCTGGAGCTGGAGCTGGAGCTGGAGCTGGAGCTGGAGCTAACATAAATTTAACACTTACCGCATCGCCTGTTTTGCCAATAGATAACGTGTACTCGCCAGATTCTGTCTGGGTATTGTTTCCATCTTTTTGATTCCAACTTCCTTTTATTTTTTGACCTGGTTGAATAGGGGCAACAGGGGCAAGAGCGACACACTTACTCGTTGGTTCAATGATTTTTTTGGCATCTTTGGTAATAGTAAAATAAGTGCCTATTGCACACGTCTTGTAGAAAATATTTTGATTGCCTTTATTCTCAAACGTAAATTCTATCGGATCATCCTTATCTCCCTGACGATAGATTTGTTTTGTAAGCGTTAGGGATAATTGCGAAGACAACGCCTTACATACCCCCTTATAAGCTACCGAAGTTCCCGCGGCCATTGCCTCACATTCATTGTTATACCCTTTTCCATCTGCACCACAAACATATTCAATATTTTTTGGACACACAACTGAAATAGGGGTAGGTTTTGGAGAGATCGAATAGGTTTGATTTGTAATAGTAAATTTTTCACGCACCCAATCATATCCGAATCCCCATGGAACAACCAAGGTATAGGTATTAGAACCAACTTGCTTCCCATTACTATCTTTTTGATTCCACTCCCCCACAATGGAATCATTTGGATTAAGAATCTTAGAAATACATGACGTCTTTGGTGGAACTACGAACGCACCCCCCTGATCGTTGATCGCATAATACACGCCGAAAGGACACAGTGTGTAGACGGTAGGTTCTATACCAATGTTTTTAAGTGCAAACTGCACCGGCTCTCCTTTTTGATATGCATTTTTATTAAACGAAAGAGAGAGTTTTGGAGGTGGTATTCTGATGATAATCTTGCGCTCCTCATTGATACGATTCTCAATTTTTTCAAAATTAGGGTAGTAACAAGATAAACGATACGTCGTCGTATGGTAAAAAGATGGTGTGGTATACGAACCATCTGTCTTTTCATTTAAAGACCTTTTTTCGTAATCATAGAGAAGATCCACCACATTATTTGTGTCTGACCCAGCACCCCCAGAAAAAGAACATCGCTAGGCGTTCTCTATACTCCAATCAAATTTTACACGCGAACCAGAGGGAACATCATAATACAAACTACTGCTTTTTTCTTCACCGCTACCCACCCTACTTCCCCACAAGGACATCTTCAATTGACCGGTAAGTTTCTTCCGACTAGGTGAATTGACCTGAACGATTGTTTCTGAGGTGGTTTTTTGATCAACCCTCTTCCCAAAACAGGTTATAAGAAAACGATATGTCCCTTCAACGGGAATAATTGTATTGGTCTCAGAAAAATTCCTTCCAGAGATAGTTCTACGAATATTAGAATCAACATTGGAACCCTTGCTTTCTAGGGTGCAATATTCCGCATTCCCGCTTGCCCAATCAACTTTTAGATCAGAACCATAAGAGATATCCTTTAGTGTTCCCGATATACCATTTACAGTAACACGCACGTTGGGCAAAGGTGACGACAATACTGAAGCGTGCACAAACAGAAAAGAAGCAACAAAAAATACAAAAACAAACGCTTTGGTTAGAATAATTTTGTTAAACATACTATAGTTCTCATGGAAGCTAATAACGTCAATTTCAGTATACCAATTATTGGAATAATCTTACAGAGACATTTCGATATCCTCTCTCTCACACATAATTACTCCAATACATCCAAAAGCTCCTTTTCAGAAAAAATAGGAACCCCCAATTGTTTTGCCTTTTCTGCCTTTGAACCTGGATCGTTTCCTACTACGACGTAGGATGTTTTTTTACTTACCGATTCTGAAATATCACCCCCTAATGCGCGAATTTTTTCTTTTGCCTCCTCGCGAGACATAGACTCGAGAGAACCAGTGAGGACGAAGGATTTACCTTTGAGACGAGAATCTAGAATCTGGTAGCTAGAATCTAAAATACGAACCCCGACAAACTCCAGTTTCTGTAAAAACTTGATGTTTTTGTCTTCATGAAACCAATCGTAAATGCTTTGTGCGACTTTTAGGCCTATGTCTGGAATTGATTGTAAATCTTCGAGGGATAAGTTTTGAAGTATTGTTCCAATATCGACGATTGTGTATCTTGTATCTTGTATCTTGTATCTTGTATGAACGTACCCACTTAGGGCATTCGCTGTTTCCTCCCCAATATGCAAAATGCCGAGGGCGTATAAAAAACGAGGCAATGTAATTTCTTTTTTTGTCTGAATAGCCCTTATAATATTTTCAGCTGACTTTTCTCCTAATCGTTCTAGTATTTCAAGATCTTCTTTTTTGAGCGTAAAAAGATCAGCGGCATCAACAATGAGGCTTTCATCTAAAAATTTGTCGAGCAACTTTGATCCAAGCCCACGCATATCAAATGCCTTACGTGAAACAAAATGATATAACCTCTCTCGTCGAGATGCATAACACTCTTTATTAGTACAGCGATAATAGACTTCCTCCCTTTCGAGGTATGAACCACAAACAGGACACTTCACCGGCATATGAAATTCTTTTTCATGTCCTGTGCGTAAATCTTTAAGAACGTTGGTAATCCGTGGAATAACATCTCCCGCACGAGACACCACAACGGTATCGCCAATTTTTAAACCCAAGCGCTTAATTTCATCATCATTATGAAGCGTTGCGTGCGTGATAGTAATACCACCAACCCGCACGGGCTCCATCACTGCGACGGGAGTAAGCACCCCCGTTCTCCCTACTTGAATTTTGATTTCTATCACTTTCGTCGTCGCCTCTTTGGGTGAAAACTTATAAGCAATCGCTGCGCGTGGCGCCTTTCCCACCACCCCCGCACGATCAAATAGTGCATTATCATTCAAAATCACCACTAGACCATCTATCTCATAAGGAAGTTTTTCACGTTTTGTCGTCCATTTTTTATGGAAAAGAAATACCTCATCCAGATCTTGTGCATGTTCATTGTGCGGATTGGTGGTAAATCCAAATGCCTTAAGAATTCGGTGCTCTTCTTCGTGGGTACGTTGCCCAAGGTCGGTCACCAAATCATAGGCAAATGAATCAAGATGACGCGAGGCGGTTATGCTCGGATCAAGCTGACGCAAGCTTCCCACCGCGAGGTTACGAGGGTTTGCATATGTTTTCTCACCCCTACTCTTGAGTTCTTTATTTAAGCGTTCGAATTGTTCTATGCCAAGAAACACCTCGCCCCGTACCTCAAGAGTATCAGGAAAATTACGTTTACATATTTCTACAATATGATCTAATCCCTCATGTTTTAGATTTTTCAACACCTCCTCTTTTTCTAAAAGTCGTAAGGGGATTGCCTCAATAGTTTTAAGATTTTGTGTCACATCCTCCCCAATAAATCCATCCCCACGCGTGGCACCTTGTACAAATACCCCCTGTTCATATCGTAAAGAAATAGCAAGCCCATCAAGCTTCAATTCACAGTAAAACAAACTATAGAAGTCGAACTTCGATAGTTTGTTATCGCCTAACACATTTTCCACACGCCTCTGCCAATCCTTCATGTCCTCTTCTGAAAATGCATCATTAAAAGAAAGCATGCGTGTTGTGTGCTGTACCTTCTTGAAACCCTTAAGAGGCTTTCCTGCAACACGTTGTGTTGGGGAATCCAACGTTATCAAATCTGGATACCGATTCTCCAAATCAAATAATTCTTTTTTAAGCGCATCAAGTGCATCGGGAGAAAGGCTTGGTTCGTTTACAACATGATATAAATAACGCTCACGGTTGATGAGGTTTCGTAATTTCTCTGCCCGTTTTTTTGCTTCTTCTTTATTCATTTTAAAGACTATCCCTATATATTTTTGTCATCCTGAACGCAGTGAAGGATCTCTCTTATAGCAGAAGATCTTTCATCTCTGGATTCATACGTTGAATCAATTCAATCTTTTTCTTCCGCGTCCATCCTTTTATCTTCTTCTCTGCCCGATCGCCTCTTCAGGACTATTAAAAACTTCATGATATACAAGTTTGTTTACATTGTACCGTGCAGTAAAACCAGAAACCAGCTTGTGTATATGTTCATACATATGACGCTCTAGATTATTGGTAACACCCGCGTAAAGTACGCTTCCTCCCTTATTCATTACTATGTAAACATAATACTGTTTTTCCATAAGCAGGAGATCCTTCGATTAGCATCTCAGGATGACAAACGAATAGATACTAAAATGAGGCTTCGAGCGCGCGCGAGGTGTCTCTAAAAACCCCTTTCGAACGAATGAGTGTGGAAGATGCTGTCAAACTCACACTCGTATCAAAGGTGGCGCCATTCATCATATAAGAAGCATTACCGAGTGGACACACAAAAGAAGCATCATCAGCACCTTTAATCGTTTTATATAATCCACACTGAAGCCCACTATCACCAGCAAACACAGCAACCATAGCGCTTGTAATCGTCGATGCCGCCCTTACCTGATACACAATAATAGAGCCTGCCAAAAACGAGGCGAGTGAAAAAGCAAGACTCAAAAGAAGCACAGTGAGCATCATCACTTGACCGCGCTCTCTAGTATTACCCAAAAACTCTGTTTTCTTGTCATCCTCGGGCTTGACCCGGAGATCCAGGTTCACCTTTTTCTGGATTCCTGCTTTCGCGGGAATGACAAACCTTGTATTTTGTATTCTCATATTATTGAATGATATCGCTTCTTAAAAGTGGTGTTACCGTTGTCTGAAACTGTGTAGCTATGCCTGTTAGCCCATCGGCGGGAGATGCATTTGCAAGAATCACAACACTTAACTGCTTTTGTTGATCGAAGGGAAGATCTTTTGAAAGTACGGGGGGCTGTGGTGCACCCGCAACCCTATCATGTATCAAAAACCGAAAGTCATTCAATACCACATCGGAAGAAACAAGATCAAAAGAACTCTGTCCCGTTATTTGTCTTGTTAAAACATGCCTTGTTGCGTCAAATTGATAGGTAACTTCTTCACCATGATAATTCGTAAATCGAATAAAACTTTTATCGGGTGACTGGGGCTGAAACTGTTTTCCTGTTCGTATCTCTTTCGCAATATACTCCATAGAATAGGAAAGACTGTTATGCATACGAACAAGACTGTTTACATTGCGCTGCATTTTAATCGTTGTAAACAAGGTAGGAATCATAATAGAAATCACTGTCAAAAACAACGTAATTGATACAATTAGTTCCACCAATGTTGATCCCTTTTCGTATATCTTCATAATCTACTGCCAATCGAAGAGATGATCTTCGACATTAATACAATTCCCCCGAGAAGCCGCACACCCAGTCATAGAAGGAATTGAGTCATCCCACGTCACGATAGAATTAACCTGGACCTCATGAGGTTTGGTGGTATTCGTCACAACAACCCTTCGAAATGGGGTCGGCTTTCCTGAAGAATTTGTCGTATAATTTCCCAATCCACTACTCGGAAGGAAAAGAGCGGTTGGACACGTAGCACCACAACTAACACCAACCATAGGCCCCTCGCTAATATCAGAAAAGACAGAATAAGATCCGTCTGAAAGACCAAAATTAAAAGGGTTACCTCGTATCGCATTTGTCGTAATATGATTTCGTACGATTTCAACCCCCTCTTGCGCAAGTTCGGAGGCGATAAGTCGTTTTGAAATTTGAGGAACAATATGAAGCGCCTGAGCATTTAGGGTAAGCACACTCCCAAACCCAATCATAAAAACAGAGATGGCAACTATGGCCTCGATAAGCATACTTCCTTTTTCATGTCTCAATTGCACCATATGGTTCCGCATAAAAAATTATACTATTCTTAGTTAGCCACCTCTCGTACCCCTGTCATTCCCGCGAAGGCGGGAATCCAGTGAATACCGATGTTTTCTAGATTCCCGCCTTCGCGGGAATGACATTGGAACTGGTTTTAACAAGAATTATTTCGTTTTATTGTTGCCTGTCCTATTGGGTTAACACAAACACTACTCGTTGGTTGATTTCCCCTTCCACGTATCCTAATTTCTACGCCTGTTGTCGTAGTGGCGGTGAGACCATTTCGCGTAACATACATAATAGGGTCAGGTGGAATAAATAAAATATCACTCACTCCTGTATCCTCAACTACGGCATGTTTAAGCATAGAAAGATAGAGACGATCGTCTGTTCCAGGTACGTACCTCCTATCAGATTGAGAACACCCCGAGGCCGGTCTTATGTCTCCAAACACTTCATAGGATTCACTTCCCGGAGTAAGATGTATTCCAAATCCACAATAATATTGTGCGGGAGAAAACCCACGACGCGCTGGAGACGAGAGGGCGTATGAAGTTATCTGATTCATGTCAGATAGAACCTTTTGTACTGATATTTGTAGGTTCAATGTCTCCTCACCTGATCGTGAATATCCAAGAGCCGATGCGCCAAGCATAAGTGTAATACCCATTACAATAAGAAGTTCAATAAGTGTAAAACCTTTCATGTGTTAGCTTGATAGCTTATTAGCGGCTTCGCCGTATAGCTCGTTGGTTACTAACGAGCTAGCGAGCTAATCTCGCTATGTCCTATATACTTATTAAACCAAAATACCAACTTAAAATCCATTCACCATAAAAAAGGGAAACTAAAATACCAAGCACCATAAAAGGTCCAAAAGGAATCATGTCCTTAATCCCCTTCTTTCCCCTCAGCAATAGACCAACCCCCACTACTGCTCCAAAAATAAATGAGAGAAAGAATGCAAGACCCGAAAGAGAGAACCCAAGAATAAGTCCCCCAAAAATACCAAGCTTCACATCACCAAACCCCATCGCGCGCCCTTGTGAAATTAAATAGATGAGATAAAGCAAACCGCCAAACAAAAGAGCGCCGTAAAAAGAACTTATTACCTCTTGTCGAAAAAAAACATAAAACAATGCAAGAATAATTCCTGGGGCCATCAGCTTATCGGGAAGAAGATAGGTTCTTAGATCAATTAATGTGAGTGCCACAAGTAACGCCACAAAAAAGAACAAAGAAAAAACCATTATAAAAAATGGGGCAGACAAAAACACATACAACCCAACCGCATGATACCACACCAAAAGAAAAAGACCGCCCATGGCGAGTTCCACAACTGGGTAATAAAACCCAAGCTTTTTAGAACAACACCGAGAACGACCTTTTTGTATGAGAAAACTTAAGACAGGTACAAGCTCACTTATTCCAAGCGTTCTGTTACAGTAATCGCACCGAGAACGCCCAGAAGTGAGTTTCAAAATTCCTTTGTCTTCTTCTGGATCAAAGCCCGCCTGCGCTTTCAGCTTCGGCGAGGCGAAGCGATCGACAATAACATTTATAAAACTGCCAACACATAATCCAAGAAAAAAGACAAGAAAACTAGTCATGACTATCAAAAATTCCCAAAAAACTTACGGATTTATTACACAATAATAAAATGGGGCTGAGGTATGTACGCAATTTGCACCCGGTATTCCATTGGTACTGGAATCAGTTGGTGAATCTTTCAATACATCGTTATTAGCACTTTCCAGTTCAGCACGCATAACATACTTCAAACCAGTACTCTCATTTGCATACTCATACATCTTACCCTTAAGCGGATCCTGCGGTAATTTTTGAATTAAACCTGCGCTAATAAGACATTGTTCCAATGAAGTCCATCCTGATGTACCAAAACTCCCCACACCAGAACCGGAAGTACAATTACTGGAATTCGGATATTGTCCCTTTTGGGAGAAGAAGAGCTCCAAAACATTTTGCACATTTCTCATATCACTCACCCTTCGCGCGTCTCGTCCCATTTTTCTTGCAGGAGAGAGACCAATTAATACGGTTGACGCAAGCATACCAATGATCGCAACAACCACGAGAAGTTCGATAAGCGTGAAACCTCGTTGTTTTTTATTTTTCATATTCATATTTTTCTTTTTTAAAAATTACTAAATTCATCATCGACCTTTCTATTATTTGCTTTTCTGGAATTAAAATAATTTGACGAGGCTATAAATCGGTAACAATATTGCTGTCATTAAAATACCAATAAACACACCGAGCACAAGAATGAGAAGAGGTTGAATAAGTTCTGAAAGACTGTTTACTATTCCACTGACCTCCTTATTATAGAATTTCGCGACACGAGAAAGCAAATCATCGATACGCCCCGTACGCTCTCCGATCGCGATCATCTGTCCTACGAGTGGTGGAAAAATATCAACTCGCGCAGCAAAAAGCTCTGAGATAAGTTCACCACGTTTTACTCCTTCTGCAATATCACGAAGCGCAATGCGATACACATAGTTGCTTACCACGAACGAACTAATTTCAAACGCCTGAATAACAGGGATACCCCCCCTTACTAATACACTCGTTGAGTCTGCAAATCGAGCGATAAAAAACTTGCGATACATGGGTCCGATTACAGGAATTTTAAGTTTGATCGTATCAAGGATGGCAGAACCCTCCTCTGTCTTGATGTATCGAAGAAAAAAAACACCAAGAGCCACGCAAGAGGAAAGCACGAGCCACCCCCACTTCAAAAGAAAATCTCCCGAATAGAGTATTACTGTGGTAAGAAAAGGAAGTTTTGCGTTACTTTCCTCAAACACCGTCTTGAGGGAGGGAAGTACCATAGTAACAATAAGAATAACCGCAGCAATAAATACAAGCAAAATAAACGCAGGGTAAATAAAGGCATTTTTTACCTTGGAACTAATATCGTCTTCGTTTTCAAGATAATCTGCCAGATATACCATCGTCTCTTCGAGTCTGCCCCCCACCTCACCAGAACGGACCATATTAAGATAAAACTCAGAAAAAATATCGGTATGCTTTCCAAGCGCCTGAGAAAAAGAAAGCCCCGCTTGTACGTCAGAAAGGATCTCCTCAAGAGCCTCCTTAAGTACCAAGCTTGTCGTCTGCTCTGAAAGTGTTTTAAAAATAGTGGGGAGATCAACCTTTGCCTCCATCATCGCAGAAAACTGGCGACTCATTACCGCAATATCCTTAATACTTACGTGACTAAACATTCCCACTGAAAATAATTTCTGTTTTTGCACCTCTAACGACACTACAATAAGGTTGTAGCGCTGAAGCGCCTCGATAGCCATCTGTTCCGTTGCGGCATCAATAACCCCTACCTGCATCTCCCCCTCCTGTGTTTTTGCTTTATAAATATATTTCATACGTGTATCTGGTATATAGTATTTTGTATCTGGTATGATACGTACTTAATTCTAATACATTGGTAAGAGGTCGTCTTTTGTTCATCAGCCATACAAGATACTAGATACAAGCTACTAAATACTTCATCTATTATGCCACGAATTTACCTATGCTCCAAAAGGAGACTTAACTCTTCCGGATTCAACGAATACGCAAGCGCGGTATCAAGTGATATCTCGCCCTGTAATACAAGGTTTGCGAGCGAACGATTTAAGCTAAGCATTCCCTCTTGCATTCCCGTCTCAATCACAAGATCAATTTGATACACCTTCTGTTCACGAATGAGATTACGAATTGCAGTATTGGTAATCATAAGTTCATATGCGGGAACAAGTCCACCTCGCAAGCGCGGTAAAAGTCTCTGGGACAAAACCCCCACCAATCCCGATGCGAGTTGCGAACGAACCTGTCCCTGCTGATCAAGAGGAAAGGTGTCAATAATACGATCTATTGTTTGCATTGCAGAATTCGTATGAAGTGTAGAAAATACCAAGTGTCCTGTCTCGGCCGCAGTCAGCGCCGTCCCAATCGTCTCCATGTCACGCATCTCTCCTATCATGATCACATCGGGGTCCTGACGTAACACAGATCGCAAGGCGAGATGAAAATTTAATGCATCAGAGCCTATTTCTCGCTGAGAAATAAAACTTTTGTCTTGCGCAAATAAATATTCGATAGGGTCCTCAACGGTAATGATGTGGGCCGCTTGAGTATGATTAATCTCGTCCATAAGCGCAGCGAGTGTACTTGATTTTCCCTGTCCCGCAGGTCCTACCACGAGAAAAAAACCCTGTTGAATTTTCGTAAACTCGCGAAGAACCGTAGGTAAATTTAATTGCTCGAGTGTTCGAATACCCCATGGAATTAAACGTAATGCAGTAGCAATATATCCACGCTGATAGTATACATTTGCACGAAAACGCGCCTTCTCTTCAACCGAAAAAGAAAAGTCGATCTCCCTCTTCATAATCAATTTTTCTTTCTGTTCTGGTGTAAGAATGGCAAAAATGAGTCCCTGTGCCGTCTCGGGGGTAAGAAGTGGTTCACGCTCGACAGGAACAAGCATGCCATCAATGCGAAGCATTGGCTTTCTTGCAACACCAATATGAAGATCAGAAGCACCTTCTGCACCCGTAAGTAGTAACAATTCTTTAATCTTCGCTTCGTAATTCATAAATAATTCTCTCTTCTATTATACTCCCTCTGCATAGTTTTCCACATGTGGATGCATAAGAAAGCTCACCAAAGCGAGCTTTTAGGTTTTAGTTTGTTAGGGATTAGGGACACGATACCCTCCTAAGACCTAATACCCTAAAAGCTAACAAACTAATTATGAACTCGTTTCTTTGATTACATCTGGTAAATATAATATTCCACGAAGAGCCTTGAGAATACCATCCTGACGAAGCGTGGTCATACCTTGTCGATCTGCCTCCTTAAGAATAATTGCATCGGTGATATTCGTTTGAATTACATCGGTGAGCTCGCGTGTCATTTTTAGTACCTCAAATATTGGAATTCTTCCCTTAAAACCTTTATTATTACACTTCTCGCAACTCTGAGGACCATATATTTCATAGGGCGCTTTAAACACAATATCCTTTTTTTCATCCTCAGGGACGGTCTTTAGCTCATCTTCGACGATCTTCACAAGTTTTTGGTCAATAGGTTCTTTTTTCTTACAATTTTCACACAATTGGGCGATAAGACGTTGCGCCACCATAAGATTTAAAGATGAGGGGAGTAAAAAGGGTTCTATCTTCATGTCGATAAGACGGGGTATGACTCCGGCAGCATTATTTGTGTGAAGTGTTGAAAGCACGATGTGACCTGTTAGGGCTGCATGCACCGCAAGCTCTGCCGTCTCGCCATCACGGATTTCCCCCACCATTATCACATCAGGGTCCTGGCGAAGAATCTGTCGCAACCCCGATGCAAAGGTGTATCCTATCTCTGGTTTCACCTGTGATTGATTAAGTCCAGGAAGATAATATTCAACAGGATCCTCGAGTGTCACCGCATTTACCTCATCTCTTGCCAACATCTTCATAAGACCATAGAGAGTAGTTGATTTTCCAGAACCAGTAGGTCCTGTAATTAAAATCATTCCATAGGGTTCATTTAAGGCCTCTTGTACAAGTTTGAGGTTACGTCCCTCAAATCCAAGGGTATCGACACGTTTAAGACCAATAGTAGGATCGAGAACACGTAGCGCTATCTTTTCTCCTGTAACCGTAGGAAATGTCGCTACACGAAAATCAATCTCTTTTCGTTCTACGAGAGTGCGAAATCTACCATCCTGTGGAACACGTGTTTCATCAATTTTAAGATCAGAAAGAATTTTGATGCGGGAGACAACTGCGTTTTGCAGTTCGGATGGTAATTCAAGAATCGTATGCAAGTCTCCGTCAAGACGAAAACGAATACGCAATGCGTTGCGTTGTGGCTCTATGTGGATATCAGAAGCGCCTTGAGTTACCGCCTCACTTAAAATACGTGCAACAACCTTAATAACAGGAGCCTCCTCTGCCCCAAGTCTTTTCTCTTCCAAACGAATCACTCGCTGACCTTCTGCCCCCTCCTTTTTTGCCGCATGCATCATCCCTACCGCATCTGCTATCTCCTTATTAAAATTCGTATATCCACGAGACTGTAACGTAAAATCAGAAAAACTTACCACATACACCCCAAGATCCCATTTCTTTTCTTTTGCAAGAAATTTTAATGCCTCAATCGCTCGTGCATTCTCTGGGTGCACCATACCAACAGTAAGGAAATT
>JACRHX010000040.1 GCA_016211955.1 Parcubacteria group bacterium
ACGCACTTTTCATCCGTAGGGAAGTCCTTTTTTAAATCTCGTATTCCGTATTTATGTATTGTAGCCATATATCCTAGTCTAGCAAATGCTAGTTATGTTGTCAAGGGATAGGTATGGAAAAGTGCCAATTCTGCTCAAGAGTGAAGCGATTGATTGCAGAATTGAGCATCCTGAGGCATCAGCCGAAGGATCCTACGGAACCAAGCGCTGTTCGGAAACATGGTATTCCCTGAGCAAAGTCGAAGGGTTTCCTTAAAGAAATGTAGGTCTTCGACAGGCTCAGGCACTAGTAATTATGAGATTATCGAACAGCGCCACAGAACCAAAGCAGGTGAGTTATATGGTTTCCGAAATGGGATTGCAAAAAACGTTTATGTGTGGTATTGTGTTTTTAGATCATAGACAAAGGAGAGTGAAGAGAAATGAAGAGATTTTTTCTTGCTGTATTATTTCTTTTGATGGTTGGCGTACAGCCCGTATTCGCGCAGAGCGGGAATGGTCTCATTGCGGGTGATTTCTTTGAGGATCTTTTTAATCCTCACAAACAGTGGCTTTTTGAGATATATAACAATACAGGATGTTCGATTGATATCTATCTTAGGGGTGAATATCGGAAGACGTTAGAACCGGGCGAGTCGGTAGTATACAAGATTCGTGTATCTTCGGGATACTATATGTGTTTTACGGTAAATGCTCGTATGAATGGATACTATAGTACGCGTTCGTACGATTATACGGTTCGCTACACAGATACTTGTGGGCCAAGACCAGTTACATTTACGCGTTATGATTTTCCATCTGAAGCAACGCAACGTACGCAAGAGGGTTTTGTGATTACGGTGGTAAACGCATCAACGAATTCTTTTGAAATATTCCGTGATGGCAAATCTCTCGGCACTGTTCAGCCTGGCGAATTAAAGGCACTTCAGACTACGCAAGGCATTTTTCTTATTCGTTCATCGCAAGGAAGGTTTATTTCAATGGATGTACGTTCTCAATCCGTTCTCATTATCAAAGATTTTGACTTTCAAGAGGGGAGGTAAGAAACAATGAAAAGGACTATTGTTGGATTTCTGATTCTCTTTACGATGTGCATGGTTTCTGCGTACGCACAAAGTGGGGAGTACCAATATCGTAAAATTTCTTCGCTCGTAATTATAAACCATGTTGGACATGCTATTGGGCTGTATATAAATCACGAGTTTGTGGATTATGTATCACCTAGGGAGCGGTTTGTCTATAATTTTGCAGTTTTTCCGGGAGAGGTATTTCCTGCAGAAATTCACGCTACGCTTAATGAACAATCCAGTGAGATATTTATGAGGGTAATACGATATAGTAAAAATCCAACATCTCTTGTGTTCACAAAAAAGAGTTTTGATAAAGAACGAACTTGGATAGATCCTCACAAAAAAGTGAGTGTCGTTATTGCGAATGAGACGGCACATTCACTAGAGATATTGTATGAAGGAAAACTTTTGGGAGTATGTGCATCGTCTGCGACAAAATCTTTTTCTGTCCTTCCTGGAATAATGCTGATTCGTTCGATACGTACCGACCATTCCAAGTTTATTGCACGCGAGATTACCTTTCCCTGTACCTTCATCATCAAGGATTCCGATTTCTGGATTCCTTAATAACTATTGAAATTCGATTTCCATAGTTAGAAACGCAGAAAAATAAAGCCGCCTTATTGGGCGGTGTTTTGTTTTTATGGTTTCCAGTTGCGATTGCTATAGATTTCTGGAAAATCTTTTTTTATTCGTTTATGAAAGAAATATGGAACAAAGGTACAAGAGAACATTCCAAAAAGTAGATAAGCTGACATAATATTAGGGCTAGAGTGGGTGAGTATAACAATAGCAAATACGGGGAAGAGCATTATTATCCATAGCAAGAATATTTTATTTTCGAGCTCTCGCATTATTTTAACACTATATTTTTGTGTTTGTATCATAGTATTAATATTCACTCCGAAGTCAGAACATGAACCACAAAAGGAACAGAAATTTGAATTTTCGATGACATTATTCCAATTTCTGCATTTATGGCAGAATGCTTGCAAGGCGATGCTCTCCTTTTCTATTTTTGATGAGCCAGATAAATTTAAGCACAAAAATATATTAGTGTCAATTATCGCTCACTGGTTTTTTTCTTGGTATTCTTTAACTGGATATAATATTTTTTTATTGTCATTCTGAGGCATCAGCCGAAGAATCTCCCGATTTCAGGATAATCAGTTAATTCATTAACATCATCATATGATACAACCGACTAATATCAAGAAGTCCGACTTCCAACCGACTACCAAGCGTCAATATTTGGGAAGTCGGACTTCTCACACACAAAGTGATAGTGAGACGAGACAGATCGCCGAAGAATTCGCGCGCGAGCTTTTGAGTGAAACGAACGCTTGCCACGTGGTGAGTTTAGAGGGTGAACTTGGGGCGGGAAAGACAACATTTATGCAAGGGGTGGGAAGAGGGTTGGGAATTAGGCAGCAGATGACGAGCCCGACGTTTATTATTTTTTGTGTCTTTGATTTGAAGAAGTGTGCCTATAAACGTCTCTATCATTTTGATTGCTATCGTTTAAAATCATATGAAGATCTAAGGGCACTAGAGTTTGAAGATATTATTGCTGATCCAAAAAATTTAGTGATCATCGAATGGGGGGATATGATTAAGGAGCATTTACCGAAGAACACGATCCAGATTACCTTCGAGGTTGTATCGCGAGATACACGTAGTATCAAAATTGTATCTGGTATCTAGTATTGTGTATCTGGTATCTATCCGCCCCTGGCGGATTTATACTAAATACAAGATACTATATACAAAATACACGCACATGAAGACCTTAATTCTTATTGACGCTAATGCACTCATTCATCGGGCGTTTTATGCATTACCTCCAATGACAGGAAGGGATGGAAGCCCTACGAATGCGCTCTATGGTCTTTCAAGTATTCTTTTGAAAATCACACGTGAGATGCAGCCGGATTATATTGTGGCCGCATTTGATCTCCCTGTCCCCACCTTTAGGCATAAAGAATTTGAGGCGTATAAGGCACAACGTAAAAAGGCGTCCCCCGAACTTGTCGCGCAGCTGAAGAGCGCGCCAAAAGTATTCGAGGCATTTGGTATTAGAACGTTAAGCCAGGAGGGGTATGAAGCAGATGATGTACTCGCATCTCTTGTAGAACAATTTGGTGGCGAGGCAGGACTTAAGGTGATTATTATTACGGGTGATCTTGATACATTGCAACTCGTGAAGGGAGATAAGGTGACCGTTTCTACGATGAAAAAGGGAATTGGTGAAATTGTTGTCTACGATGAAAAGGAGGTGCGCGCGCGCTTTGGTCTCTCGCCCGATCAGCTCCCAGATTATAAGGGTCTCAAAGGAGATCCTTCGGATAATATTCCTGGAGTTCCGGGCATTGGAGACAAGA
Source organism: Parcubacteria group bacterium (assembly GCA_016211955.1). GTDB lineage: Bacteria > Patescibacteriota > Minisyncoccia > UBA6257 > JACRHW01 > JACRHW01. The sequence continues at coordinate 3,452 of JACRHX010000040.1, forward strand.
CGGCAATTAAATTGCTTCAGGAGTTTCATGATTTGGAGAATTTGTATGAAGCAATAGAAAAAGATAAAACAGCCGTTGAATTAAAAACGTATACAAAACTTATTGAGAACAAGGATCAGGCGTTTTTTAGTAAATATCTTGCTGTGGTACGTAGAGATCTTGAGCTTGGTGTTACACTGCTCGATCTCACTTTTTCGTTTGATGAGGAGAAGTTACGAAGTTTTTTTGAGGGGTATCATTTTCGAAGTCTTGTGGCTCGACTTATGAATAATGAAGAAGTTTCACAAAACAGAGAGGAGGAAAAACATACGGCGAGTTCTGTCGAGGTGGAAATAAAATGTGAGACCCTTTGGGCAACATCGCAAAAAGAAGTCTTTTTCTTTTTGGAAGATGATGGTTTGCGTGTTGTGGGCAAGGAGGGGTACTGCGTTCCCGATGAATTACAATTAAAGCTGATAGGGCAGGCATGTGAAAAAAGCGCGGAAATAATCGGGCACAACAACAAAGAAATTATTAAGTGGTATACACGCCACAATGACTTATTGCCACACATTGGTTTCGATACGATGATTGCTGCATGGCTTCTTGATCCCGAGAGGAGGGACTATGGCCTCGAGGGGGTCATGGAGCGAGCACTGAAGAAAGAGTTTGAGATGAAGTCTCTTTTTGCGCTTTATGAATGGCAACAGCAGAAGCTAAAACACTACGAACTCGATCAGGTTTTTTATACTATCGAAATGCCTCTCATTCCTATTCTCGCAGAAATGGAGACACGTGGCATTCGTCTTGATAAAGATCGACTTGTAGAACTGAGAGAAAAAGTAGATGGGGAAATTAGAGATCTTGAGCAGAATATTTTTAAAGTAAGTGAGTCGTCGTTTAATATAAGTTCTCCAAAGCAGTTGAGCGAGGTGTTGTTTACGCTTTTGAAACTACCTACCAAAGGGATACGAAAAACTCCTGGGGGGGCACTCTCCACAGACGCTTCTGAACTTACAAAAATTAAAGACACGCATCCCGTCATTAATTTGGTTTTACGTTATCGAGAACTTACAAAACTAAAGACCACCTATATCGACGCGCTTCCTAAGCTTGTTGATGGCGCCACGGGGCGTCTACACACAACGTTTAACCAAACAGGAACAGGTACGGGACGGCTCTCCTCGTCCGAACCAAATTTACAGAATATTCCAGCACAGGGAGAGGAGGCACATCTTTTGCGGAGTGCCTTTGTGCCTATTCCAGGATACACCTTCCTTGCATGTGATTATTCTCAACTCGAGCTTCGTATTGTTGCAGCATTGTCAGAAGATAAGAAAATGATGGAGGCCTTTTTGGGCGGTAAGGATATTCATGCTATCACTGCTGCGGAGGTAAACCATATAGCGCTTCATGAGGTGACACCAGAGCTACGACGCCATGCGAAGACGTTAAATTTCGGTATGGTCTATGGGATGGGTGTGCGTGCCTTTGCGGAGAGTTCCGGTCTTACTCCCACAGAGGCAAAACGTTTTATTAAAGAGTATTTTGAGAATTTTGAGGGAATTAAAAAATATCAGGATTCGATTATTTTATTTGCAAAGAAACATGGGTATGTAAAAACAGAAACAGGAAGAAGGCGCTATCTTCCTGATATCACCTCGGGGAATCCAAAGTTTCAGTCGCAAGCACAGCGTGCCGCAATCAACATGCCGACCCAAGGGTTAGCCGCAGACATTATGAAGCTCGCGATGATTAAGGCGGCTCAGTGGATTAAGGAAAACGGATATGAAGATTCGGTGCGTTTACTTCTCAGTATTCACGACGAAATGGTGTTTGAGGTGAAAGACGATATGATTCAAAAAGTAGCGCCAGAGATTAAACGTATTATGGAAAACGCATTTACCCTTTCTGTGCCAGTAATTGTAGATGTAAAAACAGGAAAAAACTGGGGCGACATGAAACGACTATGATAATTTTACTTTATGGTTTTGATCGGCGTCGATTGATGCAGAAGAAAAAGGAAATTTCTGACGTATACATAGCACGTAATGCGCAGGCGCTTGATTTTAAGAAGTTTGATCTCTCACGTAAGGAGGATTTTTCTTTGCTCGAGGATTTTATAAAAACACAATCCATGTTTACGAGCAAGAAACTTGCTCAGGTGGATTATTGTTTTGCGCGCGAAAAAGAGCTTCTTGGGTTGATTCGGCTTATGTCTGTTACAACCGATACTACGCGTACGTTTCTCCTCTCGCACCATGGGGACATCCCCAAGGGTGTTCTTGCTGACTATCTCAAAGAAGATAGTCATGCAAAAACACAACACTTTCCATTAAGCACAAAGGCGCAGGTGTCTGCGCTTTTGCGTGATCGGTTGGGTAAGTTGGGTATTACTCTAGAGGTAAGATTGGCCGATCTTTTTATTGGTTATTACGGAAATGATACTGATAAGCTCGAGAAGGCTTTGGAGCGTCTTATTCTTTGGAAACAGGCAAACAATGACACCCATGTGACCGAGGCCGACCTTACTTATTTTATTCCAGAAACCGAGGAGAGCATTTTTGCGTGCGCAGAAGCATTTTTAAGAAAAGATATCGCGGAGCTCCACAGAATTATTGGCGCCACTGCGTATACAAAACAACACGCGGGGGAGTTATTGCGCGTCTTGGATTACGAACTAAAACAACTCCTTGTGATACTTGGTGGAGATAAGCAAAAGATGCAGACGTTAGCTTTTTGGATAAGGAGAAAACTAGAAGGTATTGCCCGTACATTTTCGAAGGAGGAGCTTACGGTGTGGTATACAAAAATAGCCTCGCTGGATGCGAGACTAAAAAGAAGCGAAGTTTCCGAGAGTGAGGTGATAGAAGAACTTCTTTATACGCCCTTGTTACTTGCTTAAACCTTTGCCTTTTTTGCAAGACGGGATTTAATTCGTGCTGCTTTGTTTTTATGGATGACTCCGCTTTTTGCCGCTTTGTCGATGGACTTGTAAGCAAGCGAGAGTGATCCAACTTTTTCTCCTTTATCTTTTGTTTGCGCTAGCTTTTTAATAGCCACCTTCATAGCAACTTTTTTTGTAATGTTTTTTGCACGCCTCGTAAGACTTTGGCGAAGCGCCTTTTGTGCAGATGTTGTATTTGGCATATCCGGTAGTGAAAACTCGATAGTTAATTTATAAATTTATCCTTTATGCATTTATTTCCGGAGACAGAAGTTCATTGCATTTCGATTATCCTCTAAAGCAATCGAGTTTCTACTACCGGACATAGTGGTATTATAGTAGATGGTTTTTCGATAAAAGTAAACCCCGTTAGAAGTGATACAGTTTTTTACATCTATAAAAGCATGAAATACAAAAATTAACTATATATTTGCAAGCTATGTATTCTGGTCACTTCTAACGGGGTAAAGAGCGTGAGAAGATTAAAGTTTTGGTATACTGTATAATATGTCACATCGTATAGCTTCTCGTTTAAATCCCAAAAAGCATTATCTGCAGGTTGCATTGAATAGTACCCTCGAGGATGCTCAAGAAATTATTCGTCAACTTCCTATAAGCGATAGAATTATTGTTGAGGCAGGGACGCCTCTTATTAAGCGGTATGGAGAGGAGGGGATCAGAAAAATTCGTGGTTGGTATGAAGAACGATTGGGTGGAAATACATTCATGAACATGGTGAAGGGCGTTGCTCCAGATGTGCCTGTATTTCCTTATATTGTCGCTGATATGAAAACTATGGATCGTGGAGCGACCGAGGTGGAAATCGCTGCGCGGGGAGGAGCGAGTGCGGTCATAGCACTAGGAAGTGCTCCCATTGAAACGCTTAACTCATTTACCGAAAGTTGTGAGGCGCAGGGTCTCGATGCAATGATTGATATGATGAATGTCGAATTTCCTCTCACAGTACTCCGCGCACTCAAAAAAGTTCCTTCTGTAGTTATTCTTCACCGTGGTGTGGATGAAGAACTATTAAACAAGGAAAAACAAATTCCGCTTTATGAGATTCGAAGAATTAAGGGGAATTTTAATATTATGATTTCAATCGCGGGAGGGGATACGGTGCGTGAGGCACAGCGGGCAATATTTAACGATGCTGATATTGTAGTAATTTGGAAGTCGGTATTTAGCAGGGCAGAAGATACAACACAACTTATCGAGAATTTTTTAAAGATTACGAAATAATATCATTATCTCTCCTTGTCATTCCCGCCTTCGCGGGAATGACAAGGGAATAGAGATAAGTTCTATTTCTTTTCTTTGAAGTAATCGGTGAGGGACTGGATGCCTTGCATAAATTCGATAGGGAGGGCGAAGATGACGGTCTTTGATGGATCGGGGTTTATTTTCTCAATTGTTTCGAGAGTACGAAGAGCAAGTCCGCCTGGGGTTGCACTTAAGCGTCCTGCGGCTTGCGCAAGTTGTTCTGCTGCTTCAAATTCACCTTGTGATTGTATGACGATAGCCCTGCGTTCACGTTCTGACTCTGCCTGCTTCGCCATGACTCTTTTCATGTCTGCAGGAAGTTCAATGTCCTGGATCCTGATGTCGGTAACATTGATGCCCCACTCGGTTGTGGTAGTGTCCACGTCTTTTTTCATTTCTTCTGCTATTTTTTCACGTTCAGAGAGGAGGGTATCAAGCTCTACTTTTCCAATTACATCTCGGAGTGCCGCTTGGGCATACTGTATGATGGCGCTGTGGTAGCTACGAATTTTTAGTACTGCTTTACTTGCGTCGAGGACGTGGAAGTAAACTACGGCATTAATGCCGACAGGTACATTATCTTTTGTGATTACCTCTTGCTGGGGAATGTCTGTTCCATTTACGCGGATATCTACGACAATCATTTCTTGAATACCAAACAGTACGAAGATCCACGTAAGTCCTGGTTCACGCGTGCCGGCATATTTACCAAGGGTGAGAATTACGCCGCGTTCATATTCTTTCACCACCCTTAATCCCCGGAGGAGAACGTATACAGCTATAACAATTAAGATTGTTATGAAAGTAGACATGTTTATTTTTTTAGAAAGGTTAATTTAACTTAGTATACCATATTTTACATTTCTACTGGGCACGTTTAAAGTATAGATAATGATTTATTCACTTGTGGGGAAAATTCGGTCGGTGCATACAAATGCGGTGGTGGTTGAAACGGAAGGTGGTGTCGGATATTTTGTACACACAACACCCGAGACAATAAAAAGAATTGTTGTCGAGGGAAGGACGAGAATATTTACTTCGCTTAGAGTACGAGAAGACGCTCTCGATCTTTATGGGTTTGCTACAGAAGAAGATCTTAAGTTTTTTGAGCTACTTAACACCGTCTCTGGTGTGGGACCTAAGGCAGCGATGGCGATATTGGGTGTTGCTGACATTGTGACATTGCGTTCTGCGATTGCCTCTGGGAAGGCCGACATATTAAGTCGTGCGGGCGGAGTGGGAAGAAAGACGAGCGAGCGACTCATTGTAGAACTTAAGGATAAGGTAGGGAGAAGCGACGAGCGCACAAAGGAGCTTGAACTTGATCTTGATATTCTTGAGGCGTTAAAATCGTTGGGATATTCGATGAGTGAGGCGCAACACGCATTGAAGAAAATTCCGGGAGATGTGGTAAACTTTTCAGATCGTTTGAAGGCGGCGCTTAAGGTGCTTGGGAAAAAATGAGTATCTTGTATTGAGTATTTGGTATCTTGTATACGTTTGCATTTGTCCGTTTCATACAAAATACTAGATACAAAATACTAGATACAAAATACTAGATACTTTTATGCTAAACAGGTTAAAACACTATTATCATCTTCTTTGGGCCTATTTTCCCGCATTATGGCACAGGTTTCCTTCGCGTAAGCTTAAGGTTATTGGTGTGACGGGTACAAAAGGAAAGACGACGACAGTCGAGTTGATGGCGTATGTGTTTGCGGCTGCGGGATACAACATGGTCTCCTCCTCTGGGTTGCGGTTTCGAGTGGGTGAAAAAACAGTACCTAATGATTTTAAAATGACGATGCCTGGAAGAGGTTTCCTTCAAGGGCTTTTGGCACGCGGCGTGAAAGAGAAGTGTGACGTAGCCATTCTCGAGATAACTTCAGAGGGTCTCGTTCAATCTCGTCATCGTTATATTGATTTTGACGCAGCGGTGTTTTTAGGAATTCATGAAGAGCATCTTGAACGACACGGCGGGTTTGAGGGCTACAGAAAAGCGAAGGAGTTATTGTTTGAAGCCTTGCGGACGTCTGAGAAAAAAAAGAAAATTTCTATCATCAACACCGATGATATGCACGCAAAAGAATTTGTGAAATATGCCACAGATGAGTGTTGGGGTTTTGGTTTTAAGGGAAACGGGCTTAAAAAGGGGATGAAGATTTTGAAGGCTGAGGGGGTGCAGGTAAGTTCCGATGGTCTGCAATTTTATGTAAATGGCAATCGTATTCTCTCAAAATTACTTGGCGAATTTAATGTGTACAATCTTCTTGCGGTTATTGCGACGGCAAAGGCGTTTGGTATTGATGATGCGGTTCTTCAAAATGCACTTCTTACATTTCCTGGTCTTCCTGGGCGTATGGAGGTGCTCTCGGGACGCGGTATCCATGTCATCGTTGACTATGCGCATACTCCTGATTCACTTGAGTGGGTGTATAAAGAAGCGCGGCGTATTTTTATCCCGTTAGAGGTAGAGGCGGCGCGCTGCGAGCCCTCGCGACCTCTAACGGGATTTAATCCTGCTACCATGATTTGCATATTGGGTTCCGCGGGAGGAGGAAGAGATACGTGGAAGCGGGCTGTGTTTGGTGAACTTGCTGCGATGTATTGCGACCAGATAGTTCTTACCAACGAAGATCCCTACGATGAAGATCCAGAACGAATTTTAGAGGATATTAAGGAGGGTATTGATCGGTTTTCTCATCGGAAGGTAAAATTGTCAGCCTCTTCATTTAATACGTTTCACGAAACTTCAAAAGAAACGAAAAATGCACATGTCCAGATGGTACTTGAGAGAAAAGAGGCGATTAAAAAAGCTATTTTGCTTGCGAAACCAGGCGATGTTGTGGTAATTACAGGGAAGGGCGGAGAGCGATGGATGGTAGTCGCAGGAGGTAAAAAAATCTCTTGGGATGATTCAGCTATTGTAAAAGAGGTATTGTATTCTTAAATCACAAAACATCTGTTTCTCACGCACTCGCCACTTCTGCGGTGGCTCACTCTTCTACAAGCGCTTCGTTGTTAATCCAATTCTCTCCCTACGGGAGATCAGGATTGACAACACCTAGCTTCGCACTTGTGGAATGGTTCGAAACAGATGTTTTGTAATTTATAGATTCTATGAACAAGAATAATAAGGGATTTCTAAAAAAAGAGCGTTATAAAAAGGTGTATGATGTTGCGCCTGTTTTTTGTGTAGATCTTCTCGCTGTTTGTAATGGTGAATTTCTTTTGGGAATGAGGACAAACGAGCCAGAAAAAGGAAAATGGTTTTTGCCTGGTGGGCGTATTTTAAAAATGGAATCACTTGAGAATGCAGTAATGAGAAAGGCAAAAGAAGAGTTGGGTATCCGTGTTACAAAAAAGGATTTTGAATTTCTTACTTTACAAACCGTTATTTCTCACAAAGCTCCTTTTGGAGACGGTCCATTTCATGCGGTCATTGGAGTATATAAACTTACTATAAAAAGGAAGGACACTATTAGAGCTGATGCCCAACATTCAGAATTGCAGTGGTTTTCAAAAGTTAAAAGTAATTTGCATCCGTACGTGAAGGCATCGCTTCGTGTCGCAGGATTCAAATAATATTTTATTTATGAAGAAGGCTTTTGTAACGGGTGCCACAGGTCAAGATGGCTCATATCTTATTGAGCTTCTTTTAGAGAAAGGCTATGAAGTACATGGTCTCATTCGGCGTTCTTCAACGTTTAATACGTCTCGTATTGATCACGTCTATCAAGATCCGCATGAAAAGAAACTCCATTTTTATCTCCATTATGGAGATCTTTCAGATACAGGAAATATAAGAAAGCTCATTTTTGATATTCAGCCTGATGAGGTGTATCACCTTGGTGCGCAGTCCCACGTGCGCGTTTCGTTTGACATACCAGAGTATACGGCAGATATTACAGGGCTTGGCGCATTACGTATTCTCGAGGCAATAAAAGATTTTGAAAAGTCTCATGACAAAAAAATAAGGTTTTACCAGGCGAGTTCGAGTGAGATGTTTGGTTCGACACCTCCACCACAAAATGAAAAGACGTCATTTCATCCACGAAGTCCTTATGGCTGCGCAAAGGTGTTTGCTTATCACACCACCGTAAATTATCGTGAGGCATACAATATGTTCGCAGTAAATGGGGTCCTTTTTAATCATGAATCAGAACGTCGCGGTGAGACATTTGTCACACGGAAAATCACACGCGGTATTGCACGTATTCTTGCTGGATTGGATAAGAAACTCTATCTTGGCAATCTTAATGCACGTCGTGACTGGGGATATGCAAAAGAATACATGGAGGCGGCGTGGATGATGCTTCAACAAGATAAGCCCGATGATTACGTAATTGGCACAGGAGAAACCCACTCGGTTAAAGAGTTTGTCCAAGCGGCCTTTAAGCACGCAGGCATCTCTGATTGGAAAAAGTATGTGGAAATAGATCCCCGTTATTATAGGCCTACCGAGGTAGACTCACTTATTGCCGATCCAAGCAAGGCAAGAAAAAAACTCAAATGGAAACCAAAAACCACATTTGACTCACTTGTAAGGTTGATGGTAGAAGAAGACTTAAGGGTCTATAGTCCTAACATAAAGGAGGCGTAATACTATGCAACTTGAAAACAAAAAAATTCTTGTTACGGGTGGCGCTGGATTTTTGGGCAGTTTTGTGGTGCAGAAGCTTTTAGATCGTGGAATTCAAAAAGAGCGTATTATTATTCCGCGCTCAAGCGAGAATGATTTGCGTATGTGGGAGCAGTGTAGACAGGTAATGCATGAGGTGGGTACGGTCATTCACCTTGCCGCGAAGGTGGGGGGTATTGGATTTAACAGAGAAAAACCAGGTGAACTCTTTTATGACAACATAATGATAGGGACACAGCTTATGGAGGCTGCTCGTCAGGCGGGGGTGCATAAATTTGTTGCCGTAGGTACTATTTGTGCCTATCCTAAGCACACCGAAGTACCCTTTAGAGAGGATCATTTGTGGTTTGGATATCCCGAGGAGACGAATGCACCCTACGGGCTCGCGAAGAAAATGCTTCTTGTCCAGGCTCAGGCCTATCGTACCCAGTATGGATTTAATGCTATCTATCTTTTGCCCGTAAATCTGTATGGTCCACGCGATAATTTTAAACCCGAAAGTTCACATGTAATTCCTGCGCTTATCAAAAAAGTACATGATGCTAAAACCGCGGGCGCAGACCATATCAACGTGTGGGGGACAGGGAATGCTACAAGGGAATTTTTATATGTCGAAGATGCAGCGGAAGGTATTGTGCTTGCTGGAGAGAAATATAACAAAGAACATCCTGTAAATCTTGGTTCAGGCATGGAGATTTCAATCAAAGACCTTATCACCACCATTTGCAGGCTTATGGATTTTAAGGGTGAACTTCGTTGGGATGCAACAAAGCCCGATGGCCAACCACGCCGGATGCTCGATGTGTCTCGTGCGGAAAAAGAGTTTGGTTTTAAGGCAAAAACAAGCTTTGAGGACGGACTTAGAGAAACAATCGAGTGGTATAGAAGGCAGCAGGATGTTGCATAATAAAAATCTCAGAGAATCTCTGGGATTTTTTGATGTTAGCTTTGACACCATATGACACTTGTTGATACAATATAAAAATGACACCAATTCAGCCAGAAAACGTGTATACTACGCAAGAAGCGCAAGATTATTTGAAGGTGAGCGTAAGTACTATGAAGCGCCTTTTAAAGAAGGGGATTATTCGAGCAAACAAGATTGGAGGACAATATCGTATTTTAGGAAGAGAGTTAATGCGTCTCGTGTCTCCTCATGTAGAAGAAAGCGCCGTTCGTCTCTATCAAAAAGTGAAACGAAAGACGAAAGAAACTATAAAAGACTGGTAACTCTTCTAGAATGAATCTCGCTAATAGGACAATTAAGAATGCGCTTTGTGGCCTTGTGAGTTATGTGTGGCCAATTGTTTTCTCGTTGGCTATTACCCCCATTATTATTCACAAACTTGGGGTTGAGCAGTATGGGGTGTATGTGTTAACTCTTGTCATTGGTAGTTTCTTTAGTTTATTGAATTTTGGTTTAGTGTATGCATTTATTCAAGAACTTGCAAAAATCCGTACTGGTGCAACGGCCAGTGAGATAGAGCATATTCAAAAGCTTTATGGCGCGACGGTTCTCGTGTTTCTCATTTTGGGTATATTTTCATTTTTGGTTTCATTAGGTATTGCACATTTTGGATTGAATTTTTTTAATTTGTCCCAAGATCAACATGCAGTGGGAAAAATAGTTTTTTATCTCATGGGTATTACCGCGTTTTTAAATAGCATAGGTATCGTGTATTCGCATATCCCATATGCATTACAGCGACAGGATATCGGTACTAGTATTTATATTGTAAACGTGATTATAACAAATGTGCTTATTATTGGGGCTTTGTCTTTTGGTTATGGATTACTTGTGTTTGTTGCTCTACAGACAGTATCCTCATTATTCAATGTAGTAGCTGCCTATTGGTATAGTAGAAAATTATTACCATCTTTAGTGCCCGAATATACTTTAAGAAAAGAAATTATCAAGCCCATGTTTCAGTTTGGCGGATATATTTATCTTCACAATATAAGTGCCTCGTTTCTTAGTCAGATCGATCGTATTATTATTAGTGGGAGTATTGGTCCTACGGCGCTTACGTTATATTCATTACCAAACAGTGTTGCAGAAAAGACACAGGGAATTGTTGTAAGTCTTTCTGGAATTTTATTTCCTGTTATGTCAGAGCTAACGAAGGATGGCGACATTTCTCGTATTCGTAGGGCATATCATCAGGCCATGCGCATGATAGCCCTACTTGCGACTGGAATCACTACTACAATCCTTCTTCTGGCAGACAAGACTCTTTTGTTTTGGGTGGGTAAAGAT
>JACRHX010000041.1 GCA_016211955.1 Parcubacteria group bacterium
AGAATACCCCAACGCCTTGCTGGTCACCATAGATATCATAGAACCAGCACTTCTCTTTATTAGCTCACCGCAATGAGGCTTAAACCCCTCTACACGACTCGCCATAATCCCCTGACCCTTTGTATCCATAACAAACTGGTTACGGTAGCCAAGTAGTCCACGCGTAGGGCCTTCAAATACCATACGCAATGTATTTTCGTGCGGATCCATACTAAGCATACGCGCCTTTCGATTTGAAAGTCGTTCAATGATAATACCCTGAAACTCTGATGGAATATCAATAGTAATCTCTTCGAACGGTTCTAATTTAACCCCATCAACTTCTTTTATAATAATGTGCGGCTGAGACACCTGAAGCTCAAACCCTTCTCTTCGCATAATCTCGAGAAGAATGGCTATGTGAAGCTCACCCCGACCATAAACACGAAACCTATCTGCGTCGACAAAATCAACATGTAACCCCACGTTTACCTCAAGTTCTTTTTCGAGCCGTTCTCGAATCTGTCGTGAGGTAACAAATTTCCCCTCACGTCCCGCAAAGGGAGAGTTGTTTACCATGAAGTTAAGCGAAATAGTCGGCTCATCTACGTGAATTGAGGGAAGCGCCTCTTGGTCTGCATTACCGCAAATAGTTTCCCCTATGAAAATATCAGGGATTCCGGCAATCATCACAATATCCCCAGCAACAGCCTCTGGCACATCCTCTCGAGAAAGACCCCGAAAGGTAAAGAGCTTTGATATCTTCCCAATACGCGTAGCACCCTCCATATTTTTTATAACCACATTATCGCCAACCCTGATCACTCCCTCATACACACGCGCAACCGCAAGACGCCCAAGATAGTTATCATAGGCGAGATTAAACGGTTGAGCACGTAAGGGTATATCGATATTTCGTGGCGCAGCAGGAATTTCCTCAAGAATTGCATCAAGAAGTGGAGAGAGATCGACAAACGTATCAGTAAGTTCACGCTTTGCTACCCCATCGCGACCAATCGCGTAGACAGTAACAAAATCAAGTTGTTCGTCGTTTGCACCAAGATCAATAAAAAGTTCAAGTACTTCGTTTTCAGTACGCGCGATATCTGCCGCCGGCTTATCGATCTTATTCACCACCACAATTGGCTTTAATCCAATCTCAAGCGCCTTCTTTAACACAAAACGCGTCTGTGGCATTGGCCCCTCCTGCGCATCAACAATAAGAAGCACGGCGTCAATTGAACGCAACACGCGCTCTACCTCAGAACAAAAATCGGCGTGACCAGGAGTGTCCACAATGTTTACCTTTGTATTTTTATAAAATATCGAGGTATTTTTGGAATAAATAGTAATACCACGCTCCTTCTCAAGCGTGTTTACATCCATGCTCATCCCCTCCTCAAACATCCCACACTGACGCATAATAGCATCGGTGAGAGTTGTTTTGCCGTGGTCAACGTGAGCAATAATAGCAATATTTCTAATTTCAGTTGGCTGCATAGTTTCGTACTAAATGATTCAAAAATCCAGTGCCCTAGATGAAACAGGAGAATTCTTTTATACTATATTTTTGAGGTCGTGTCAAAAAAAGAAAAACCGGAATTGTCCGGTCCATCTTAGGCTAAGAAGAGTGCACCCTGATACACTCCCTTATTGCTTCCAAGAAGGTCGCGCCACGATTCACTCGTTTATATTCTCGCTCCATTACAAGATCGATGTATCCATCACTCGTTTTTATAAAAAATATTCCATCCTTATCAAGCGGATCCATAGAGATAAGTTGACAGAGTTGGTACACCAAATCGATATGTTGTTCAATATCTCTCTTGAGACACTCAATAAACTGGTGAAATTGTTTTTTGGGAGCTCTTAGCGTTGGGAAGAAATCTGAGTTAACTGAAATCTTAAGACCTTCATACCACCATGTTATCCTAAATTCACCACCAAGCTTATCTTTGTAATACCGTTCTTTTCCATTACGATTACGAATCTTAGAAGAGAGGTGGATTCGAATATATGTTTTCTTCATCTCTTGTCTCCCCACGAATGAACTGAGCATATTATACTAAATCAAATTGATCGGTCAATATTTTATATTAAAAATCTGATGATTGTTGGGTTTTTGATAACCACACAATCTTGATCTTATTTATTATCAAGGTTTATATATAACCGATGCTCTTTGATGTATTCATAGACCGCTGGCGAAAGAAATAGGGAGGCGTTTTTTCCTTCTGACAAACAATTACGTATCATAGTACTCGAGCAGTTGGTTCTATTGAAATGAGATACCTGTGAGTGGAGCGGTACATCGCCTTCTCTTAACTCATACCCCTCTCGAGAAATGATAAAAAAATGAAGTGCTTGCCACATAGTCTCCCCATCAATCCATACTCTATGGATCTGTGAAGTTTTGTTGTTACCCCCCATTACAATATCTGCTCCTACGACATGCCATATCTCTGCATCTGGATAGTACTTAGCATATCGTTCCTGAAGCAAATGCGTTGGTGTAAATACATCATTGTCAAGATCATAATAATCACAGATGACCCCTTCAAAATCAAAGGCTCTTGCAACCAATTCTTTTCTATCTTTAAGGCTAAGCGATTCAACAGATTTTTTGTCCTTGCGTACACAACAAGGAATAACAATTACTATATCAAATCGTTCTAAAAGATGTTCCACAATCTTCGTGTGGTGGATTCCTGGCGGATTAAAACTCCCCCCATAGAGAGCGATACGTTGCATACCATGTTATACTTTTATGTTTTGTTTGTTTTCTTGAAGCAGGCGTGAAAGTGGAATGTTTTTTCCGATAAGACGTTCAATGCTGCGCAACCCCTTGCGCTGATCTGGAGTGACAAACGATATAGCAAGACCACCCGACCCTGCGCGCGCAGTACGTCCAATACGATGCACGTAATCTTCCGAGTGCATAGGCGCATATCATAGTTTATAACAAGCGCAATGCCCACCACATCAATGCCACGCGATGCAATATCGGTTGCAATAAGTACGCGGTATTTTCCCGTCTTGAATCCGTGAAGCGCATCCGTTCTTTGTGCGAGCGATCGATTCCCATGAATCTCTGCTGCACTATATCCCATTTTACGAATATTCAACGTAAGACGCGCTGCGCCATGTTTTGTTTTTGTAAATACAAGAACAGTTCCTTGGTGTTGATCAAGGATTCTCTTAAGCAAATTATTTTTCTCATCCTTATGAATAATAAACATCTCCTGCGCTACGCGCGTAGGGGTTGATCCCTGCGGAGCAACCTCTATACGAATAGGAAGCTTCATATATCCTGTTGCGATTTTCATAATAGGATGCGGCATGGTTGCTGAAAAAAGCATGGTTTGACGTTCAACAGGGAGTTCATGTAAAATTTTCTGAATCTGTGGCGCAAATCCCATATCAAGCATCATGTCTGCCTCATCGAATACCACAATGCGCACCCCATCAAGTCGAATTGTTTTACGTTCAAGATGATCGATAAGTCTTCCTGGCGTCGCCACAACGACGTGTGGATTTCTCTGTAACGCTTGTACTTGGGGACCCATAGCCACACCTCCAATAAGTACCACGGTTCGCATACCAAGACCTCTTCCAACCTTCTGCAATGTCTCATCTACCTGAAGAGCGAGTTCACGGGTTGGAAGAATAATAAGACCCCTGCCTTTTATTTGGGCAAGTCTCTGAATAACTGGAATACCAAAAGCAAGGGTTTTCCCTGTACCCGTTTGAGCAATCCCAACAACGTCCTTCCCTTCAATCGCAATAGGAATTACCTGTTGCTGAATAGGAGTTGGTGTTACGTAGCGCAATCGTGTAAGTACATCGAAGAGCGCTGGTGCAATACCGAGTGAGGAAAAATCCGCCTTCTGATACGTTTCTGAGTTAGTATTTTTCATAGATTTAAATTATACCATACTTCATAAAAAAAGAAAAGCCCTCGTCATAAGTGCGTTTCACTAACCACCTTTTTGTCATTCTGAAGCCTTGCTGAAGAATCTCAAGAATTATCTTATAACAAGAGATTCCCTGACAAGCTCGGAATGACAAAAGAATATAAATTCTACACACCAGCTAATCTGATCGCAGAATAAAGTACTCCGATACCGAGCACGGTCATAAACGTTGTTGCTTTGGTGGGATGGTTATGATGGCTTTCGGGAAGCAAATCCGTTGCACCAATATAAAGAAAAAAACCACAAAATGTTGCAAGCACAAGCCCAAGAACTGACTCAGGAAGAGAAAAGAAAAGCGTAGAGATAACACCAAAAACGGGCGCTATAGCATCAAGCAGAAGCCACTTAAATGCATCGTCCTTAGTACCATTATTTTTAAGAATTAGGTTAACGGTATTAATACCATCCGAAAAATCATGTACAAGTACAGCAATTGCAACAATAGTACCCACCACAACAGACACCTGAAATGCAAGCCCAATCGCAGCTCCATCCAAAAAACTATGAAGAGAAAGACTTCCCGCCCCCAACTTCCCCTTCGCGTGGGTGTGTGTTTGATGGTTCTCTTCATGATCGGTATGCAAACTCACCATCCTATCAAGAAGCATATAGAGAACAAATCCAAAAGCCACCACAGAAGTAATAAAACCTACCTCATAATATTTACTTCCTAAATTAATAGCCTCAGGTAAAAGATCAAAAAAGGCAACCCCCAGCACTGCTCCTGCACTAAAACCAAGAATAAGATGAAGTTTGTCCTTAAACTTCAAAGCAAAAAGCCCACCCAAAAGCGTAGAAAGAAATGTTGCAATAGTAATTATAATAATCATGAGTTTATTTTACACTAATTTAACCTCTTGTAAAAGAAAAAGGGGACCGATTAGATCCCCGTACTCAACTTCGGATTCGGATTAGCGCAGGGCATCTATGTTAGACGCCTTTTCCCGGTCGTAGCGGTATCGAGATGTGGAGAAAACCATAAAAGTGTACGACCACCCCATAGCTCCCCCCACCGAATCCAGACATCGTTCCTGTAGACGAAGTCGAGTATCTATACCATACAAAAAGTTCCTTATTTTGTCAATCTCGTTAGAGGTAGAGACGCTGTGCATCCCGTTAGAAATCGCGAAAGCTTGTAGCGCTTTTATTTCTAACGGGATGCGCCCTCGCGACCTCTAACGGGATCAACCAACTCGCTGACGTGCCGTTTCTGGCTATTTTTAAATAGTTGTGGTAGAATATACACATGACAGCATTAAAGCGGCAAAAGCTCGATTTAGACAAGAAATTCAAAGGGGTCTCAGAAACACCCGCGAGTTTCGATTTGTTCGTAGCCATACATGATTTTATCGAACACATCGAGCGTGATCCATTTCTTTCGAAAGGTATCTCAAATCGTTCAAAGGCAAATCTAGAGCTAGATATCATAACGAAGTACAATTATTTGCGAAAAATCTATCAAGGACTAGAGGATATTAACGTAAAATCAAATACCGATTTAGGGCACGAGCGCTACATGACCATTCGCGAACTCACTAAAATTCAAAAAAAGGATGTTTCAGACAGTAACTCCTTTTGGAAAAAAAGAGAGGTGTCAAGAAAATTAACTGGAATAGTATACGAAAGATTAAGCGCCTATCTCTCCGAACCAGTAAAAACAAAGAGTAAATAGTATTGTACAAAAAAAGAGGCTTGTTGCCTCTTTTTTGTTTTAGTTTCTAAACCACGATCCCCAGCTCACGTGACAACTTCTCCGCCTCGTTAACCATTCCACCCAAACCATTATTAATGCCATCGACCCAAAATGTCTCCTTTGTGGGGTCGAGATTAAATGGCGCAAGCAATTCAACGACATTTTTTGTAGATCCTGATTTCAAAAGATCGAGATAAAGAGATTCGAAACGGTCGCCTATGCGAGACTGCTCTGCATACAGACTTTGTGTGAGAAGTTCCCCAAATGCATACCCATATACATAAAATGGTCTATGAAAATGAGAAATATAAGACCAGAGATGCTCCGCATTTTCATACGTAAAAACATCTCCATCCTCTCCGTAAAGCTCTTTTGTCGTTGCAATCCAGAGATTATTTAACTCCTCTACTGAAAGTTTCTTAGGTTCACTCCATGTGGTGTATGACAAATTCATACCATGCAACCGACGTTCAAAATTAGAAAAACTAATTTGACGCACCGCGGTGTTAATTACATCGTCTATTTTCCCCATAATAAGCGCGAGGAGGGATTTCTTGTCACCCTTAAGAATAAGCTGTTTCTTCAGAAAATTAAACGCTGTCATTTCGCCAAACACGGAGGCTGTTTCACAATACGCAATAGGCGCGTGAAACATTAAAGGACCCTGTGCGGCGCCTGCAAGTAAACCATGTACCCCGTGACCCACTTCATGAGCAAGCGTCATGACGTCTCTACTTGAACCAAGATAGTTAAGGAATGTATAAGAAATTGGAGCATTTCCCGGCAACACAACAGAATAGTTAAAGGCACCTCCTCGTTTTCCTTTAATGCCAGGCGCATCAATACGTCTTTGATCAAAAAACGTTGTTACGAGCCCCGCGAGTGTTGGACTAAAACTTTCGTAGGCGGCAAGCACCATGCTCTTTGCATCGGCAAATGGCACAATCGTCGTATCAGAGAAGGGCATGGGCGCATTACGATCGCTCCACTTCAACTTCTTCAAACCCAACAATGCAGCCTTGAGACGATAATAACGTTTTGTAAGAGGGCCACCCACCTCATTCACCGCTTTGTGCAATATATCAACCACAGAATCGGGAATCTGGTTAGCCTTGTTTGCCCCCTCCATAGGGTGCTTATAGGAACGCTCACGATTTTCGACAGAGGCGGCTCCAGCAACCATATACAACGTCTGAGCTGAATACTTAGCAAAGATGCCACCAAGATTAGTATTGATGGCCTCGAGTAACTGGGCTCTCTCCTCTTGGCTTTGAGACTCCGAGAGCAGATGAAGAAGTTCGGTGAGTGTCTTCTTCTCTCCTCCGAAATCGGCTTCGATATCTGCCTCTAGCTCGTCGAAAAACTCCCCCCACGCACCCGACCCAAAGGGCGAACGCTTGGTAAGCGCAGACTCAACGGGCTCACTCAACAAATGCGGCTTGAAAACACGACACTGCTCAATCCATGGACGATGCTTGGCAACAAAAGGGTTCATCGCATAGTAGTTAAGAAGTATTTTGTCTTCTATCATTACGAGCTCAAGCTCAAAAAATGTCAGGTACTAACCTGAGGCATGAGTGAGAATTCTCTCAACGTCAGCGATTTTTGATTTTATTGCAGCATCCGCAACATTTGTACTCTGCTTGAGGTACAGATAAAGCATGACTTTATTCTGAAGCATACTGATATCAGCATAATCCAGAATAGCAGCGACAAGTGTCTCTCGAAGCCTTCCCTTGTGCGTTGCGTTAAACCTGATGCACATTTCAACCAGAGTAGCTACATCAACATCAAGACGGGGATCATCAAGACCCGAATACAAAAATCCCAAATCCCATCGAATGTCTTCAGCTCCTGTGATGTTTTTTGCCATATATTTTCTCCTTTCGTGTGTCAAAGAACACGAATCTGTATATCACGTAGCCCCATTTTAATCAACGAGTCTCGACGGCGTCGGCCGCCTTTCGATACCTGCAATAATCACAGTTAGGGTCTGACTTTGGCATAGACCCATCGAGACATACCTTAATCTCATGGAGCGCATCCTCTATCCACGAATCGTTCCCTGTATAGGGTAAAAGATCGATGTCAAATTCGAGTTTTCCATCGAACGCCTCGCGGTCAGTTCGCCCATTACAATAGACGAAATACCCAATATTTGAAACTTGTAACCCATTTTTCCGAAGCAGCCATTGATATATCTCCATCTGTCGCTTGTACCCCATCTGCCAATCAGCATCAAGTGATACTTTGGTTGGCTTACTCGTTGATTTATAATCTACAACAATTATATCTCCACCCTTGTTGTGCCAAAGATCATCCACGGCACCGGTTATAATAAAATTAGTTGGTTCGTGATAATATTGCACCCCTTTAAAATTTTCACGCCACTCATCCATCATTGCGTGCAAGAAAGGAACCGCATCAATACCATACGCCTTCATAAGCGGATGTGACGTTTGTTTTACTCTATGAATATCAAACTCCTTCTTCAGAAGTGTATCAACAGCCGAGTTGAGAGAAAATGGAAAACCGGGCGGTTGCCCCACTCCCAACCTGCGATCCATATAAAAACATTTGGCGCACTGAATAAATTGTTCTATTTTCGAACGAGACAATTTAAACGGCTCCGAACTTTTTGGATCATACACATTCCGTGCCCTATTTGGATTATAATATTCAGACATAATAATTATATTAAACAAACATATAAACCATCGTTCTTCTCTCTAAATCCGCCGCAACAACTTTTATTGTTACACGATCACCGACAGAATATTTTTTCTTTTTCTTTTCCCCGATAAGCGAAAAAGTTCCCTTATCAAACACATAGAAATCATCCGTCATGTCCTTGAATTTTACCATTCCGCTCGCCATAGTCTGTAACTCTTCCACATACACCCCAAAATTCGTTATGCCGGAAATTACCCCTTCATATTCATTTCCTATCCTTTCCATCATATATTCAACCTGTTTATAGGCAATAGAAGCTCTCTCGGCTTCTACCGCGCCCACCTCTCGTTCGGATAATGCGACCGCAAAACTATGAAGCCAATCAACCTCCCTATCGTCTAAATTTTCCCCCCTAAGATGCTTAGCCAAAATTCTATGAACCAAAATGTCGGCATATCTCCTGATCGGAGATGTAAAATGGGTATAATTCTCCAGGGCTAAGCCATAATGACCAATATTGTTGATAGAATAAACAGCTTTTGCCATAGATCTCATCGCAACTGTTTTTACAAGGAACTCTTCGGGACTTCCTTTAATCTTTTCAAAAAGATTGTTCAGTTCTTTTGAAGAAATGCGCCCTCCTTCGGCCTCTACGTCATGCCCAAGCGTCCTCAACAAAAACAAAAGTTCACCGGCAGCCTCCTTTTTGGGTACATCGTGAACACGATACAAAGAGGCTCCTCCAAGTATTTTCTTCACCTCGCCACCAAGATATGAGGCAACCTCCTTATTAGCTAGAATCATAAACTCCTCTACAAGCTTATGAACATCAAGCCGTGGCTTTTGTACGACACGAAGCGGCTTGCCATTCTCGTCGAGCTCAAACTTCACTTCAGCCTTTTCGAAGTCCAGCGCCCCCATCCCCTTTCTTCTTTTTTTAAAAATCTGAGCCAGCTTATTTAAACAATCCAGCTCATCGTAATAGGCGCCACCTTTTTCATCCAACACCTTTTGAGCCTCCTCGTAGGTAAATCTTTTATTTGAGTGGATAATCGTTCTCCCGAACCAGACATCGTGCAGAGTCCCATCTACTTCCATAGTAAAGACTGCTGAAAACGTAAGTTTGTCCTCTTGAGGATTTAAGCTGCAAATGTCGTTAGATAAAATCTCGGGTAGCATAGGAATAGTTCTATCCACAAGGTAAATGGAAACCCCTCTCCGCTTTGCCTCTCCATCTAGTGCGCTACCCTCTCTTACGTAGTGTGAGGCATCGGCAATATGCACTCCGATTTCAAACACCCTTTCAGATTTTTTCTGAAAAGAAATGGCATCATCAAAATCTTTCGCGTCGGCGGGGTCGATAGTAAATGTGGTGACATTCCTAAAATCTCTCCTTCCAGCAATATCTTTTTGCGAGATTGGCTTTGATTTTTTTTCTATCATGCTCGCTTCTTTTTCAACGTTCTGTGGAAGTTTAATCTGAAACCCCTTTTCAAGCACGATAGATTCCATCTCTACGTTATTATCCCCTTTTTCACCAAGTATCTTTATAACCTTTCCCTCTGGATTCTTCTTTGGGTCATCCCATTTTTTTATTTCTACAAGAACCTTCCAACCACTTTTAATTTTTTTTGATTCAGAGGGTGGCAGAAAAATATCCCTGTACACCTTCTTGTCGTCAGGAAGAACGAAAGCAATGGCGCCCCCCTCCTTTTTATCCACCGTCCCCACAAATTCTGTTTTTGCTCTCTTTATGATGCTCGCTACCTCTCCACTCGTTTTTTCTTGTTCTACGAGGGGAAATAAAGAAACCTCAACCTCGTCGCCATGCAAGGCAGTATTCAAAAATTGAGGTTCAACAAGAATATCCTCGAGAAATCCAATGGCCGTAACATAACCCACCCCCCTCGCAGTTATGCCAATAATCCCCGCAACGTTGTTGTTATTATCTTCTTTCATTGTTTTATTTTTTAAAAACTCTATTACAAAAGACTGCCAACAAGTAATCTAAGGTCTTTTTCGGATTCCCAGATATCTAAAAGCTTATCAAAATTTTTATCTGATTCCTGCATAAGCTGAGCTAGATAATCAATTCTAGTAAGTTCTGTCGGAGTAAGATTTTCAAATTTCTTCGGATCTCCATACATCGATCCATGATTATAAATAATTTCGTCGTTCATAAGTGAATGAAAATCATAAAAGAGAGCCCAACAAACTACGATTGCACCCTTAACACCGCCCGCATTGTAAAAACGTTGCGGATCAAGTTTTCCGGCACGAATACCAAGCCATGCATCAGCAGGAAAATCGAACTTTCCATCAGGAATGTCGTATGGATCAAAGTTACCGCTTAAACTCAAACTTCCATCGACATCGATTGTTACCCAACGATTTTCTTGCTCACTCCAATATTGATTAATCCAGTGGTCGGTGCTTACATTTCCAAGTTCATCCATATCAAAATACGACGCATTGCCAGACCGTACTCGTGTCGGAATACCTTTTGATTTCAAAATACTTGCCACCATGATAGCAACAAAACGACAGGTAAGAACCAATTTATCTTGCGGCTCTCTATCTGCAACAAAACCACGACCATCTCGCCTATATAGTTCTGCAAGCATTGCAGCAGCGGTAACCAAAACACCGTCTTCGGGTTGTCTCCACCAAGGAATCTTTGTTATGTCTCCAAATCTTAAATCAGCATTAGTGCCAGTATTCCCTTCCGCGAGAGTACTACGATGAATAAAATTTTTACGCACCAACAAACCGATCTCCCGAATACTATCTGGAAGATCATTTATTAATTTGTCTTGATATAAACCCGGGTAGGTGTAGGTACTAAACTCTAAATAATGTTTAAGAGCCTTTTTATTTTCTTTCATTGATAAATAGTATCACAAAAATCACACCCTTCCGCCCGCTCATTCTTCGCATCATCTGAATTTATTTTCTCTAACATAAAACAATATGAAACTTGGCTGCCGGACTAGGATTCGAACCTAGATAGCCAGGACCAAAACCTGGAGTCCTACCATTAGACGATCCGGCAATATACCCTAAATTATTGTAAATA
>JACRHX010000042.1 GCA_016211955.1 Parcubacteria group bacterium
CTATCAGGGCGATTGCGAAAAAGTAGAGAATTCCGGATATCGTAAATGTTGGAGGTTCTTGTGAGAAAAGACCAAGAATACCAGCTCCCACACCCATTGAAGTAACTACAGTGAGTCCTTGTATCGAATTATTTGTGCTTTGTGCTTGAAGGGATTCAAAGAGCTTAATGGCGGAGGTAACATAATTTTTTGTCATTACCCACAGATCCTTAATATATTCTAATGTATCGCTTAGGGCTTCATATCGAAATTGTAGTACGTTAGCGAAATGTTTAAGCGATTCTTTGTTTTTAAAAATTGCTTCTCGTGTGCGAATGTAGGTATCCATCTGATTAATGCGCGCTTCGATAAAGTTGATGGTTTTGTTGTAGCTTTCTATTTCGTTTTTAAAGGTACCTATGTCTTTTCCACGTATTTCGCCACGTTCTTTTACCTCTGCAATTTTTTCCCAGATAAGGCGATGGAGGTTTAGATAACGATGCACTTGCCCCTTGAATTCCCGTATAAATATCTGCTCATTAATAAACTGCCCTATATTTGAAAATGGTTCTGATAGGCTATTGATGATATAAAGGACATTTCCTCTATAGATTTCAAAGGAGTCTGTTTTGATCTCAAAATACTTTTTCTGGTGAAAATTGTTAAGGAGCTACTCAATATCACCTTTTGTCGCGTTATCGAGTACTACAAAATAGGGGTAAATGGTTTTGATATTTGCGAGTTCTTTTGGTACGGGTGCACCTAAACTAAAAATATAGCTTAAGGAAGGGGAGAGTTTTTCTTCATAGTATGAAGTAAGGGCTTTAATATCCTTTTCAAGTTTCGATTCAGGATTTTTGTTAAGGACAATGAGCCCGTCCTCATAGATAGTAATTTCAATTCCTTGTTTCTCAATGATTTTTACATATTCAAAATCTTCTATGTTCATCTCAAGGGAGCGGATCTCGAGGGATTTTTGAAGGGTCTTTAGTTTTTCCTTGTCCAAATCTAAAGGCGATTCTGCATCACGTAGAAAATCATATATTTCCGAGAGGTGAAGTGTCGTTCTCTGAAACCAACCCCCAATATATATTTTTTGTATAGTCATATGGATAGAGCCTTTAATATATCCACATTATACCATACTGAAAGAATGTTAATTCACAACAGATCAAATACCTAACGATCGTCATGAATTTGATTATGTATAACCCAGCGAGTGGTATGATACATCATACCACTCATGGTTGGAAATGATTTTTGAGTTTTTGTGAGAGTGTGGTAGATTTTAAAAAATCCTATTAATTTCGAATTACAAAATATCTTTTTCGAATCATTCCGCGTGTGCGAAGCTGGGTGTTGTCAATCCCGAGTTTGCGTAGCGGATGAGTTGGATTGACAACGAAGCGCTTGCGGAAAGAGTGAGCCATCGCAGGAATGGCGAACGCATGAGAAAGAGATGTTTTGTAATTCAATGTATTTAAAAAACAGCATATGAAGGATATACAAATAGATAAATTAATTAAAAGAGAGGCGCAGCGGCAAAATGAGACGCTGGATTTAATTCCTTCGGAGAATTTTGTTTCTGCTGAGGTGCTTAAGGCGCTTGGGTCGGTTCTTACGAATAAATATGCAGAGGGGTATCCGGGGAAGCGTTATTATGGAGGGAATGAATACGTGGACCAAATTGAAGATTTGTGCAAGGAACGCGCGCTTAAGGCTTTTAAGCTTTCGCCCAAGAAGTGGCATGTGAATGTGCAGCCCTATTCCGGTTCTCCTGCAAATTTGGCGGTGTACGCCGGCCTTGTGCCGCTTGGTGAAAAGATAATGGGGATGCAACTTGATATGGGAGGGCATCTTACACATGGACACAAGGTAAGTTTTACGGGAAGTGCGTGGAAGCAGGTACCTTATGGCGTGGATCAGAAGACGGAGGTATTAAATTATGAAGCTCTCATGGCGCTTGCTGAGTCGGAAAAACCAAAACTCATTGTTGTTGGATACACAGCGTATCCTCGAAAAATAGATTTTGCGAAGTTTAGAGTGATTGCAGATAAAATCGGTGCCTATCTCATGGTGGATATGTCACATTTTTCTGGGCTTGTGGCTGGAGGAGCACTTTCTAGCCCGTTTAAGTATGCGGATGTAGTAACAACAACAACGCATAAAACATTACGTGGTCCACGCGGAGCGATGATTTTTTGTAAGGTTGATCTTGCGAAGTCCATCGATCGCGCTGTGTTTCCTGGCCTTCAGGGGGGGCCTCATGTAAATCAGATTGCGGCGACAGCCGTTGCTTTGCTCGAGGCAAGCCAGCCAGCTTTTAAGTCTTACGCCAAACAAGTTATTTTAAATGCAAAAGCGCTTGCGAACGAGTTGAAGCGTTTGGGTTGGAGAATTGTTTCGGGAGGGACTGATACGCACCTGCTTCTCGTAGACACATTTGCGCGGGGAATTTCTGGTAAGGAGGCGAATGATTTGCTTCAGGAAAATGGTATAATAGTAAATAAGAACACCATTCCGTTTGATGCACGCCCCCCGATGGACCCTTCAGGAATAAGACTAGGAACACCAGCGCTTACCACGCGAGGAATGAAAGAAAAAGAAATGGCAGTGGTGGCAGCATTTATTCATCGTATTCTCATGGAAAAGGTAAACATAAAAGGAGAGGTACAGAAGCTTTGTAAAAAGTTTCCTATCCGTGCTTAATTACAACTTTAATCCGCGATTTCGTTTTGTTAAGGCATCTACACTTATGGATCTTAAAACCCAGCTTAGTTATGTTGTTCAGGGTGAAGTTGATGACACCAAGGAGGCACGTGAGAGGTATAGTCACGACGCAAGTATATTTGAGGTAGTACCTCAGACGATTGTATATCCAAAAGACGCTGCTGATATTGCTCGTCTTATTACTTTTGTAAATCAGTCTCCTCATGAGACGCTTTCTTTGACTCCGCGTTCGGGGGGAACTGATATGGGGGGAGGGTCAATTGGCGAGTCTATCGTGATTGATATGACGCGTCATATCAATCGTTTGAAGCGCATAGAGAAAGGTATTGATGAAGGTACGGCGATTGTTGAGCCAGGGATGTTCTATCGCGATTTTGATAAGGAGACACAGAAGCAGGATCTTTTTATGCCTTCGTATCCTGCTTCGCGTGAGATTTGCACCGTGGGGGGGATGGTGGCAAACAACTCGGGAGGGGAAAAAACTCTCGTTTACGGGCAGACGATTCGTTATGTAAATTCCCTGAAGGTGGTGCTTCAGGATGGAAATGAATATGCGTTTCGCGTTTTAAACAAAGATGAACTTGAAGGAAAGATGCAGCTGCATACGTTTGAGGGAAAGGTGTATCGAGATGTGTATGAACTTTTTAAAAAAAACTATGATGCCATTAAGGCTGCACACCCCACGGTTACGAAAAATTCTGCGGGATATCAGGTGTGGGATGTATGGGACAGAGAAAGGGGCGTTTTTGATCTTACAAAGCTTTTTGTTGGGTCTCAGGGGACGCTTGGAATTATTACTGAGATTGGATTTCGACTCGTAACGCCAAAGAAGCACTCGACGCTTCTCGTGATGTTTCTCAAAAATCTTAACGAACTCCCAGAGATTATTCGGCGTGTGTTGGCGCATCATCCAGAGAGTTTCGAATCGTACGACGATCATACGCTTGGGCTTGCGATTAAGTTTTTTCCTGACGTTCTAAAATTTTTCAAAGCAAATATTATAAAAATTGCATTTCAGTTTCTCCCTGAGGCGTGGATGTTTCTAACGGGGGGAATGCCAAAGCTTGTCTTAATGGCAGAGTTTACAGGGGATACGGCGGAGGAGGCGCAAACAAAAGCAGCTGATGCGATGAAAGGCGTTGAGGGATTGCACCTCAAGGCGCGTGTTACAAAATCAGGGGATGAGGCGCGGAAGTATTGGGTAATTCGGAGAGAGAGTTTTAGCCTTTTACGTAAACATATTCAGGGGAAACATACCGCTCCATTTATTGACGATATGGTAGTGCACTCGAACGACTTACCCCTGTTTCTTCCAAAGCTTGAAGCTCTCCTGAAACCATATAATCTTACCTATACCATTGCGGGCCACGCAGGCGATGCAAATTTTCACATCATTCCTCTTATGGATTTTCGTGATATACACATGCGTGAAATTGTGACAGAACTTTCAAAGAAGGTGTACGATCTCGTGTTTGCATTTAAGGGCTCTATGACGGGGGAGCATAATGACGGCATGGTGCGCGGGCCATTTTTACGCGACATGTACGGAGATCACATCTATGCGATTTTCCAAGAAATCAAAACCATTTTTGATCCTAAGAATATTTTTAATCCCCATAAAAAGGTGGATGCCACACTTGAGTACTCAATGCAGCATCTAAGGAAAGATTAGAGATTATGTATCATTCCTTCAAAGATCTTGCCTTAAAAAAATATGGACGTATTCTCTCGAGAAACGTAGCGACGAAAATGTGCAATCAGCTTATTTTTGATATTGTAGGGGACGATGCGCGTATTGAACGACATTTCGGGAATACCGTTGTAGTAAAATGTAGCAATGCTTCGGCAGCAGCATTTTTGAGGGCACGGGAGCAGGGGATATTGGGCGCAGTAAAGAAATTGGGAATCACAACGATACACTATAGGACGTAACAAGGCGCAAATAGAAAACCTCTGGACGTTGCCAGAGATTTTTTGAATTTTCTATTCGCTGAAAGCCGTCATAATCGCAGCTCCTCCAGGAATAATTAGGACTGTTGCGGAAAAAACTCCTGCAATGGATGCACCAAAGATTTTCGCAAGTCCGATTGCAACATTGAGTGCCTCGACACCGCCAGGAGCCTTGACTGCTTCGATAAGCTGGACGATTCCGCCGATAAAACAGAGCCAAACTCCCACATAAAGACCAAGGGCGATCCCACCCAAAAGCATGAGAAGTCCAAGTACTAGCTTCATAGCTGTGTTCTCCTGTCTGTTTTTTGTTGCTGATAGGATTACTCCTACCCGAGGGTAAATTTAGAACATTATTATTATGTCAATAGTTCCTATTTGTTTGGTTTGCGGTAGTATTTGGGTATTGGTTTTTAATTATTTTTTATTGTCATCCTGAGGAGCAAAGCAACGAAGGATCTCTGGCTTGTGCTGATAGAGAGATTCTTCTCCCTCGACAAGCTCGGGATCAGAATGACAAACAGAGAATATGTTATCTCAACACAACAAAATAGAGGGTAAAGAAATTGCACGAGAAATCGTGGAAGGTTTAAAAAAACGAGAAAGACCAGAAAAGTTTTTGGCTGCGTTTTTGGTGGGGGAGGACCCAGCTTCATTGAGTTTTTTGAAGAAGAAGGAACAGATTGCGGATGAGCTTGGAATAGAATTTCGTTTATACCAACTACTTCCTTCTGTGGGGGTGATTCAGGTACGCGAAGAAGTTATGTGTGTGCAGGAAGAGGAGGATTGTGGAGGAGTTTTAGTGCAGCTTCCTCTCGCCACGCACTTGGGGGCGCATGATATTCTGAATGCTATTGATGTGGCAAAAGATGTTGATGTATTGGGGGAGTCGGCGCGCGGTGTTTTCTATAATGGAGATAGCGTCATATTGCCTCCCGCAGTTTCAGTTGTTGAGGAGATTTGCGCGCGCCAGAACGTAGAGCTTGCAAAGGCGCGTGTTGCCGTTTTAGGGGTTGGATTTTTGATTGGGAAGCCTATTGCAACGTGGCTTATGGGACGTGTAAAGGAGCTCACCGTACTTACGCGGAAAAGTGACTTACTCGATTCTGCTTGTGGACTTCATTCTGCTGATCTTGTGGTTACGGGCGCAGGAAGTCCTGGGGTTATTTACCCAAACATGTTGAAAGAGGGTGCAGGAGTAATTGATTTTGGAACAGCTATTGTTGGCGGGAAATTAAGGGGAGATCTAGATATTGTTTCTGGTGAAACATCAAAATTATCATTTTACACACCAACCTCAGGCGGTACAGGACCTATCCTTGTCGCAAAGCTTTTCGAAAATTTTTATACACTAAATGATCGTCATTATGACGTGTCATAATTTCTTGTATGTTGTTTGACTCTCATACTCATTTACAATTTGCGGGATACGACGATGATCGTGACGCAGTAATTGCTCGCACAAAAGAGGCGGGCGTTTCTATGGTTAACGTGGGGACCGATGTAACGAGTTCTGTTTTCGCACTTGAGCTTGCAAAACAGTACAACTTTGAGGGCATGTATGCGACGCTTGGGTTTCACCCCACCAATATTGAAAGGCGTCATGACGTCCAAGAAAAAAAAGAGGAGTATTACGAAGAGTTTAATAAGGAACAATTTTTAAATCTTGCAAAAGATGATGGGTTTTTAATGATTGGGGAGTGTGGCTTAGATTATTTTCATATCAAAGATGAGGCGTTGCGAAATGTGGAAAAGAAGATATTTTTAGATCAATTTGAGGCAGCTGTTACGTGTAAAAAACCTCTTATGATCCACTGCCGACCCGACAAGGACGACGATGCTTATAACGATCTCTACCAACTATTGAAGTCCGACTTCCATAGTTTGCTCGCAACATCGGGGATCGTACATTTTTTTGTAGGAAGTAACGAGACGGCTAAAAAGTTTCTTGATCTCGGATTTTATTTAAGTTTTGGTGGCGCTATAACTTTTAAGAAGGCGGAGGATCATAAGGAGCGAGTGCGCTATGCACCGCTTGATCGCATTGTTCTTGAGACGGATGCTCCCTACGTCACTCCAGAACCACACAGAGGAAAACGAAATGAACCAATGTATGTAAGGCATGTGGCGGAGGTCATTGCAAATATAAAAGGGGTTTCGTTTCGAGAAGTTGAAGAGCAGACGTTTAAAAACACAAAAACTGTTTTAGGGATTTAAGCTTTGTTTTTTATGCTATTTTATGAGATAGTTACCTGGTATGCACCCGTACATTTTTTTGTTTGTTACATTTATTTCACTCTTTTACGTGGGTGTTCTTTCGATGTTTATCTAATATATGCCCCGTAGTAGAAAGTCGACAGCGTACAGATTTGTAAGTATGATATACGGTAACAGTTTCTAATTGGGCATAGTAATACATTAAAAAACGAATTCGCCTTTGGCGAAAGTCGACTTTTCACTACAGGGTATGCAGAAATATAATCATGAAAAAATAGAAAAAAAGTGGCAGAAGGAGTGGGCGCGAGATGGTTTTGCCGAGTGGCGCGCAGAGGGTGGAAGTAAGAAAAAGAAGAAATATATTCTTGATATGTTTCCCTATCCTTCAGGGGACGGACTTCATGTCGGGCATATTGAGGGGTATACCGCCTCTGATATTGTGAGCCGTTTTTCTCGAATGAATGGGTATAATGTGCTTCATCCTATGGGGTGGGACGCTTTTGGTTTGCCTACTGAGAATTATGCCATTAAACATAAGGTTCATCCTGCGAAGGTAACGGAGAAGAATGTGAACAATTTTCGCGCGCAGTTACAGCGTATGGGGTTTAGCTATGACTGGTCACGTGAGGTGAACACAACAGATCCTGAATATTATAAATGGACGCAGTGGATTTTCTTAGAACTTTTTAAACGAGGATTTGCTTATGAGGCAGAGGTGCCAGTGAATTGGTGTCCAAGCTGTAAGACAGTGCTTGCAAATGAAGAGGTGATTGATGGGGCGTGTGATAGGTGCCATTCCGAAGTTGTCCACAAAAACCTCAAACAATGGATTCTTAAAATTACCGCCTATGCAGATAGGCTTCTTTCTGATCTTGATGACCTCGATTGGCCAGAGCGTATCAAGGAGATGCAGAGAAACTGGATCGGGAAGTCTCATGGGGCGCTTATAAAATTTCCCCTGGTGGATTATAAATTTCCTGTCGAAGTTTTTACGACACGACCGGATACTTTGTTTGGGGTGACATATGTTGTTCTTGCTCCGGAACATAAGCTCATTGAAGAGCTGAAGGATTATGTCACTAATTGGGATGAGGTTGTTGAATATACGAGTGTGGCAAAAAATAGAAGCGAGCGTGAGCGACAGGAGAAGAAGGAGAAGACGGGAGTTGAGCTTAAGGGTATCGTGGTAATTAATCCAGCAAATAAAAAAGAAGTTCCTGTGTGGGTTGCTGATTATGTGCTTATGGGATATGGCACGGGGGCTGTGATGGCGGTGCCGGCGCATGATGAGCGTGATTTTGCCTTCGCAAAAAATTATAGGCTTCCTATTGAGACGGTAATTCAGCCTATTTCTTATAATTGGGATGCCACTGTTGCAGCATATACCGAAGAGGGGAAGATGGTTAATTCGGGCGAGTTTGATGGGTTGGGTTCTGGCGAGGCGATGGAGGGAATTGTTTCTAAGCTCAAAGAACAAGGATTCGCAGAGGATGCTGTGAAATATAAACTTCGTGATTGGGTGTTTTCAAGGCAGAGGTATTGGGGAGAACCCATTCCACTTATTTTTTGCGTAGCGTGCGCAGAGAAGATAAAGAACAAAACGCTGAAGACAAAGAATGGGGGCGAGGTGTTAAATCCTGGGTGGGTTGCTGTTCCAGAGGATGATTTGCCGCTAGCGTTGCCTAATGTAAAACACTATGAGCCAACCGGGAACGCCGAGTCTCCACTTGCTGGAATTACAAAATGGGTGAATACCACCTGTCCTCGATGCGGTGGGGAGGCGCGACGCGAGACAAATACTATGCCACAGTGGGCTGGATCAAGTTGGTATTATCTTGCCTATATCATGCGAGAGAATAACACGTATCAGGCACCCAATGCGCGAGATTTTAAATATTGGTTACCTGTTGATATGTATATTGGGGGAGCAGAACATGCGGTACTTCATCTTCTCTATGCGCGGTTTTGGCACAAGGTGCTTTATGATGCAAAAATCGTGCCTACCAAGGAGCCATTTTATGCCCTGAGAAATCAAGGTCTGATTCTTGGTCCCGATGGGGTAAAAATGTCAAAATCGCGTGGGAACGTGATTAATCCT
Organism: Parcubacteria group bacterium; assembly: GCA_016211955.1. Taxonomy (GTDB): domain Bacteria; phylum Patescibacteriota; class Minisyncoccia; order UBA6257; family JACRHW01; genus JACRHW01. The sequence goes on from JACRHX010000042.1 coordinate 8,975, forward strand.
GATGCTGTGGTAAAGGAGTATGGTGCTGATACGCTCCGCATGTTCGAGATGTTTATGGGGCCGTTTGAAGATTCAAAACCATGGGATGTGCGTAGTATTGTGGGGATACGAAGATTTTTGGAGAGGGTGTGGGGACTGCAAGTCAAAACACAGGACGATGGTAGTGATGACGCAGAGAGGTTAATGCATCAGACAATTAAAAAGGTGACGGAAGATATCGGCACAATGCATTTTAATACCGCTATCTCTGCGCTTATGGTGTATGTGAACGCCCTAGCAGAGCAGGAAGTTGTTTCAAATAAAACGTATAAGACGTTGTTATTATTGCTTGCACCCCTTGCGCCACACATCACGGCGGAGTTGTGGCAACTGATGGGAAATGAGAAGTCCATTCATTCAGAAGCGTGGCCGAACTATGATCCGAAACGTATTGTAGAAGAGCACAGTACTCTTGTGGTGCAGGTTAATGGAAAGACGAGGGATTCACTTAAGATAGCGAGAGGTATATCGGAAGAGGGTGCTTTGGCGGTTGTTACTAAGTTGGAGCGTATTGCTTCTCACATTCAAGACAAGGAAATAGTACGTGTAGTATATGTTCAAGATAAGCTCATTAATATCGTAGCGAAGTAATACTTACATGTCTTTTGATGCTTGGGTTGTTACCACACTTAATAAAATGATCGGGTACTCATACTTGTTCGATCTGTTTTGGATCTTTATTACCAGTTATTTTGGATATCTTCTTATTGTGGGTACCACGATTTATTGGATTCTACGAAAAAAGGAAGATCCAGATGCGTATCGGAATCTTCTTTTTATATTCTGTATTATGGTACTTTCGATTTTTGTGTTTACCGAGGGAATACGTTATTTTTGGTATCGTCCAAGACCGTTTTTCGCATTTCCTGATATTAATGTTCCTCTATTTCAGGCGGGCTCATCGTCATTTCCTTCGGGGCACACAGCAACCTACTTTGCGCTTGCTTTTGGAATGTATTATTTCAATAAAAAAATAGGAGGTTGGTATCTTCTTGGTGCAGGACTTATTGCTTTCTCGCGTATTGTTCTTGGCGTACATTATCCGAGCGACATTGTTGGAGGGGTCGTTATTGCTTGGGTTTCGCTGGTAATTATTAAGCATTTATTTACATATCGTTTTGAATAGATAAAACAAAGTTTTTGTATCTAGTATTTTGTATCTGGTATGTGTTCGTTAACGGCGGATAAATACTAAATACAAGATACTATATACTAACTACTAAGTAATTATGATTACTTTTCATGTTATTACTATATTTCCCGAGGCACTTGAAGGATATTTCAATACATCTATTGTTAAACGCGCACAGGCAAAAAAGCGTATTAAAATCGTTCTTCATAACTTGCGTGATTTTTCAAAAGACAAGCACAGGTCGGTTGACGAACGTCCTTTTGGCGGGGGACCTGGAATGGTGCTTATGGTAGAACCTCTTATGGGGGCACTAAAAGCTATTCTTAAAAAAGATTTTAAGTTTAGTGCAGGGGGGAAACTTGCGATAGACAAAAAAAAGTATCGCATTGTATTTTTCGATACCCGCGGCAAACTTTTTACACAGGAGATCGCCCATTCTTTTATTTCCAAAATACAAAATACAAAATACAAAATACATGTAATTCTTATTTGCGGTCATTACGAAGGAATTGATGAGCGCATTAAAGAGTATTGCGCGACAGATGTTATTTCTATAGGGAATTATGTGCTTTCTGGTGGAGAGGTTCCTGCCATGGTGGTGGTAGATGCTGTTACGCGTCTTGTCACAGGTGTTTTGGGAAACGAGGAGTCTGTTGAGGAGACGCGGGTGGTGAA
>JACRHX010000005.1 GCA_016211955.1 Parcubacteria group bacterium
AAAACTTCCGTATTTATGGTACGGCAATGCTTCCTCCACAAGAAATTCAGAACCAATGGAGACAACCATAAAAACACAAAGACCTTGCACAAGCAGGGTCTTCTTATCTTATTTGCCACCTTCTATTTTCTGGTATGGGCGATATCGTTCTTTATCAATTGTTCTGTCATAACATGTTTGTCCCCATCCATGACCCCATACCTCATTCCCTCTTGTATCGTCATGGGGAGCAATCGCTTTCGGGGGTAGATAATTTTTCTCCTCATCGCTTGCAAGGAAAAACGTTGCACAAAGCGAGAATGATTCGGAATCACCCACCGCATATTCATATTCTGCATTCGTTGCGGGATCACGAGGAACCCTAAATCCACCTAAATCATCATTAAGATCAGTGAGCGCTTGTGGTAGCCTCCCCCTCGTTCTCCAATACTCAAGGATCTGATACTGAATAGTCTGCAGATCTTGTACTCGTCTCTCATCAAACTTCCTAAAACGAGCCTTTTTGGGAGATTCAACGAGAAAAAAGGCAGTAATAACAACTACAAGAATAACTCCAATAATACTATAGAGAAGAACCTTGTGTGATGATTTATTCAGTGCCATATCTTTTTACATCAGAAAAATAATACCAAAATATCGACCCAGCCACAAAAAAGATAGCTATCACCTGAAGCCCAAACTGCAACGTGAGACTCCCATCAAGAAAGCTACGAATAGTAGTTACGAGAAACCCCATCATTACAAGAGCCGATACAAAAAGAGTAAGATAGATTAACCATTTACGTACAGAAAGCCCCCTCTTCTCTGGCATAACTTCATACATTCTATTTAAAAATCGCGTCACAAAGAGAAATACAGGGAAAAACACTACAAACACAGAAAGAGATCCGCTTATATCACCTCTTAGATTACTGTGTCTATAATAATCCCCTTGCTGAAGTGGGTCGGGCACATAAAAATTGATCATCGAAAAAACGATCATCAAAAAACTTATTGCACTTGTATAAAGCGCCACCATTCCCAAAAGATGCAAAAAGAAGTCCTTTGGCGATGTTCTAACTTGTACCGATACCTGCATAGCTTGTTGTTCCATAGTTATTTTTTCCAGGAAGTGAAATTTGGACAGGTTCACCCTTTGGTGAACAACTTTGCAAAAGTCCAAATTCTACTTCCTGGTTTAAACTTTTTATTGTAATTATATCATACCACATGGAGAGAAAAATAAAAACACCGAGCCAATGACTCGGTGCCACCCTGGGTCTAACGGTACAACCCCGAAGGGAGGTTCGAACTCTGAGCCGAAGCGAACCCAGAAAGGGAAACGCCCTCGTAGGAAGAGCCATTCTCCTGCTGGGTTCTTTCGACAAAAGCAAGAGCCCCAAGAGCATCGTCCTTCTCGAAAGTCGCCATTAACACAGAATTGCCAGACGAATGCTCAAACACGTGAATCTCATCCGGTGTCCGGACAATCCCTACACTCACATCAAAACTCATATCTATACCTCCTTATGGTACTAGTGTTATATATACCATGAAATGTAAAATAATGCAATGCCCCCAAGAAACAAAAAAACTCCGTGGCTACGGAGTTACTGCCCTACCCTTACGATCCCCTTATTATCAATAAAATAGGTCTCGACTGCCAAATCGGGAAATCTCTCTCTTATGACCTCTGCCGCTCTCTTAAGTTCAGAGCTATGAAACTCAAACTCCTGTTCCTCATCATTATTGAAACGCAACGATCCGCCATATGCAGCACAATCAACATGTGTAAACAAAACAACACGTCGTATGTGGTGAACGGGCGTCAAAAGTCTTATTTTCTCAAGGGCCACTTCACGATCTTCGTCTTTGGTTGGAGATGCAAAAACCTTTGCTCCACCAGGAGGAGACGCAGCATCAATGTCTTCAAATCCAAGATGCTTAATAAAATGTTTAAACACCCCCCGGAAACGATTATCCGTACAACGCACCACATACGCATCTGCCGTATAGTGTTCTAATGAACTATCTTCTTTAAATACGTATTCCTTTTGCATAATTGGTTGTGTTGTTAGAACGTCTCTTGGTGTTTCATTGAGACCTTTCTGCAAGAATAATCACCTCCCCCTGCTCGCGTACCTCCAGAAACCCAGAGGTAATTTTTATTATAGATTCTTTATCTAGTGTGTCAATGAGACGCACCGCAGGTCCTTGAAGCACAGAAACGAGTGGAATATGGTGGTCAAGAATAGTAACCTCACCCACTGTCGTTGTCGCAGTAAGTTGCTTGATATCACTCTCAAACAGAGTTTCTTGTAATGTGTAAATACCAAGATGCATATATTAGTGCTTAGGACTTAGTGCTTAGGACTTAGGGGTGTGTAATGAGTTTTAATTCACTAACTACTAAGCCCTAGGCACTAAGAACTAATTTATTACTTCGTCGATGCCTCCTTTCATGTAAAATGCCTCCTCTGGTTTTGAATCATGTTTACCCTCCAAAATTTCACTGAATCCTTTTATCGTATCCTCACGTTTTACAAATTTTCCTGGCGTGCCAGTAAATGCTTCGGCCACGAAAAAAGGCTGTGACAAGAATCGTTGAATTTTTCGGGCACGATACACCGTAGTCTTATCTGTCTCAAAAAGCTCCTCCATACCAAGAATGTTAATAATATCCTGCAACTCTGCATAGCGTTGTAGAGTACGCTGTACTTCACGTGCCACGCGATAGTGCTCCTCACCCACAGTATTTGGATCAAGCGCAGAGGAACTCGAAGCAAGCGGATCCACCGCGGGATAAATACCGAGCTCGGTAAGCGCGCGAGAAAGCACGATAGTAGAGTCGAGGTGGCTAAACGTCGTTGCTGGTGCGGGGTCGGTAATATCATCTGCGGGTACGTAAATTGCCTGCACCGATGTTACCGAACCACGCTTTGTTGAGGTAATACGCTCCTGAAGTAGACCCATCTCTGTTGCAAGCGTTGGCTGATACCCTACCGCAGAAGGCATACGTCCCAAAAGCGCAGATACCTCTGCTCCCGCCTGAGAAAACCTAAAAATATTATCAATAAAGAGGAGTACGTCTTTTGACTCCTCGTCTCTAAAATATTCTGCCATGGTAAGCGCAGCAAGCGGTGTTCTTAGACGTGCGCCAGGCACCTCATTCATCTGGCCAAACACGAGGGCTGTTTTGTTAATAACGCCTGACTCCTGCATTTCGTGATAGAGATCATTTCCCTCACGTGTACGCTCCCCAACCCCCGCAAAAATAGAGGCACCACCACTCTCCTCAGCCACGTTACGAATAAGCTCCATAAGAAGCACCGTCTTCCCTACTCCAGCACCACCAAAAAGACCAACCTTTCCACCACGCACAAAGGGAGCGAGAAGGTCGATAACCTTAATGCCTGTTTCAAAAATTTCAGTTTTTGTAGACTGCTCGCTCAAGGGTGGTGCAGGACGATGAATAGACCAACGTGTATCAAACTTTTTCTCTCCAGAATCAATTGGTTCACCGAGTACATTAAAAAGCCTTCCCAAAACCTCTTTCCCGACAGGGACAGAAACAGGTGCACCTGAATCCTCTACCTCTGCACCACGAATAAGCCCGTCAGTTGAAGACAAGGCGATTGCACGCACACGTCCAGATCCTAAGTGTCGAGACACCTCGAGTACTACGCGTCGTTCCTCAGTGCTCGTTACATAGAAAGCGTTGTAAATTGCCGGTGAGGTACCCTCTCCAAACTCAACATCAACAACGGGGCCAATAATTTGTACGATAGTTCCTTTATTCATAATAAGTTCTTAGTAATTAGTTCTTAGGGCTTAGTTTCACCTAATGTGGTGATCATTTTATTTAACATTTTTCTAACTTCTTCGAGAAACAGTTCCATCTTATCTGAACTTCCTGCACGAATAAAACCTAAATCCTTACTTAATATCAGCTGCGTCTCTAATTCTGCCCCTGAGCCAAACGCAATACATAAGAAATGGCGAAATTCTTTTTTAAACTTTCTTGAAAACCCTTCCGCAGTGTTGGAAGGAATAGCGACTGCTGCCCTTCTCATTTGTGAAGATAAACCAAATATTTCTGACTTCGGGAAATGTTCTGTAACCAGATATACTTCTTTTACCAATTCCATCGCCCTTTGCCAAACAATAAGATCTTTGTGAGATTGTATTTTTGTCATACTAACTACTAAGCCCTAGGAACTAAGAACTCTCTAGAGCTTCTTTACCCGCAGTAATTTCACTAAGTTCACGGGTAATGCTTGCTTGTCGTGCCTTGTTATAGGTAAGCGTAAGATCGGTAATAAGCTCCTTGGCGTTGTCTGAAGCGTTTTTCATTGCCACCATACGCGCAGAGTGCTCTGATGCGTTACTTTCTAGAATCATATGGTGTACATGCATCCGAAGAAGTTGTGGAACAAGTGCCGTAAGTAATACCTCGGGTGATGGTTCATAGGTATATTCATATGTGTATTTTGCTAGAGAGAAATTTTCCTCTTCTTTTTTGGAGTACCTTCCTTTTTCTGGAACAATACCTTCTACAATCTCCCGTACCCCTGCCTCTGTAATGGGGAGAACTTCCCGCACGACTGCCTCCTGAAGAAGTGTCGTCCTAAAATGAGTATACACGGCAGAAAGCTCATCCCACGTATGATTTAAAAAACCCTGGATGAGTACCTCGGCAACAGGGAGCGTATCTTCGAGTTCTATCATATCTCCAAACCCCCAAAAACTTTTATGGATAGGGACCCCCTTGTGCTCGAAATAATCCCTTGCTCTCTTCCCTACAGTAACGAGAATAAATTCTTCATTATTTATACGTCGTGCCTTCACCCACGCCTCTGCCTTCCTTATTACATTTGCGTTAAGTGCACCAGCAAGACCCTTATCTGAAGTAATAACAAGAAGTCCATAACACTTCCTTACCTCTCTTCTTTCTAAGATGCCCGGTAATTCCTTTGTCTTTGCCACAAGATTACGCAGGAGATTAAGTGAAGCGACAGCATAAGGTCTCGCCTTGATTGCAAACTCCTGACTACGACGCATTTTTGTAGCAGAGACAACCTCCATCGCCTTGGTAATTTGTGCCGTATTCTTAACGGAACGTATTCTCTGTTTTACTGCCTTAGCGGAAGCCATTTTTTAGGTATTAGTTTATTAGCTTTTAGTATGTTAGGAACGAGAAACGCTAAAGAAATCTTCCAAAGCCATTTTAAGTTTTTCATCAATCTCTTTTGAAATTTCCCCAGAAGACTGTATCACACCCAAAATAGTGTCATTATGCATAGTTCCCATATATTCCAATAAGGCACCTCCCTTCTTTACCACCTCGCTTGGTGGCGTGGTATCAAAATGCCCATGTATTGCTGCATAAAACAAAATCACCTGTTTCTCAAATGAAACGGGGTTCATTTCTGGTTGTTTCAAAACTTCAATAAGCACCCTTCCACGTTCAATACGTTTTCGTGTTGATTCATCAAGTTCTGAGGCAAACTGTGTAAACGCGGCAAGCTCTCTAAATTGCGCAAGTTCTAGACGAAGCTTTCCCGCAACTTTCTTCATTGCTTTTGTTTGAGCTGCTGAACCTACACGTGAAACCGAAAGACCAGCATTTACCGCAGGACGAATACCCTGATAAAACAACTCCGGCTCCAAATAAATCTGACCATCCGTAATAGAGATAACGTTCGTAGGGATATAAGCCGATACATCGCCAAGCTGAGTTTCAATAATAGGAAGTGCGGTCAAGGATCCGCCCCCCTTTTCCTTACTCAACTTTGCCGCGCGTTCCAAGAGACGCGAGTGAACGTAAAAAATATCTCCTGGGTATGCCTCACGTCCTGGTGAGCGACGCAAAAGAAGCGAAAGTTCACGATATGCCCATGCGTGTTTTGAGAGATCATCATAAATAATAAGGGCATCCTTCCCTTGATGCATAAAATACTCTCCAATGGCCGTTGCGCTATAAGGAGCGAGGAACCACAACGATGCAGGAGAAGATGCCGGCGCAGATACTACAATAGTGTACTCCATAGCACCCTGCTCCTTAAGCCTTGCCACAATCTTCGCCACCTTAGACTCTTTTTGCCCAATGGCTACATAAATACAAATAGGTGTAGGATATCGCGTATCTTTACCTTGGTTGATAATAGTATCGATAGCAATAGATGTTTTTCCAATCTGACGATCACCAATAATAAGCTCGCGCTGTCCGCGCCCTACAGGGATCATGCTATCAACAGCTTTGATACCAGTATGAAGCGGAGTATTTACTGATTCACGATCTAGCACAGAAGGAGCAACACGCTCAACAGGATAATAAAGCTCTTTTGATTTTATTCCAAAAATAGGACCATGCTCATCCTGTTGATTTCCCAATGGATCAACCACGCGCCCAATAAGTTCATCACCAACTCTCATAGAAAGAACACGTCCTGTAGGCTTCACAACATCCCCTTCTTTTACCTTTGTAGAATCTCCAAGAACAATTGCCCCCACAAGATCCTCTTCTAGATTAAAAGCAATCCCCACCACCTCGCCTCCGGATGTTTCAATGAGTAACATCTCCTGTGACCCCACCTCCGAAATACCAGAAATCTTGGCGATACCATCACCCACCTCAAGTACACGGCCTATCTTTTCGGCCTTAATCTCATGCTTAAATCCTTCAATTTCTTTCTTAAGATTTTCGATAATGGAGTCTTTCATGTGATTTTGAGTGCTTAGTTCTTAGGACTTAGTGCTTAGAGAGTACTAACTCCGTACTAATTTCTAAGTCCTAAGCACTAGGCACTTCTTAATATCTAGTGGCTAAATAATTTTTGCAATTGACTCTTAATACTTGCGTCAATAAATGTCTCGTCGTCAACACAGATGGTAACCCCTCCTACAAGTGATGCGTCAATACCCTCTCTTGCGATCACACCATGAGACACCATGCCAAGAATTTGTTTTTTTGTAGAAACACTAAGCGGTATTGCGCTTTCTACTTCTATTTTATGCGCGCCCTGTTGTTTATAATATTGCTTTTCTACTTCGCGCATAATTCCGTGCAAACGAGGCGTGTCTCCATTCTTTCGGATAGTCGTTAAAAAATGCCCCATTATTTTCTTCTGATCTTTTTCTCCCTTTCCCTCCATTGCAACAAAAAATGCTTGCGCGTATTGTTTTGTGGAACACCTCATGATTACTATTTTTTCGCCACTGCCTTTAATTCAGTAAGAGCTTTTTCTATAAGCTTTCCATCACGCACTTCTGCTGGAATTTCTTGTAACACTTTAAGAATGCCATCACGCACAAGTGCTTCTGTCTCATTATAGAGTGAATCTTTCATTTTCAACTTCTCCTCCTGTATAAGTCGCTTTGCCTCAACAATGGCTGCCTCTGTTTTTCGAGTAGTTTCCTCTCGTATCGCTTCTCCACGTTCCATGGCTGTCTTTTCTGCCTCATTCACAATCTGCAATGCGTCCTTTTTTGCATTTGCTAACACATCTTCCCGCAACTCTTGTGTATGCTTAAGTTGCTCCTCTGCATCCTTTGAAAACTGTAATCCTTTTTCTATTTCTTGTTTTCTCTTACGAAGAATCTCGAGCACTGGCTTATACACAAAAGCCTTAAGCACCAACAAAAGAATAGAAAAATTTACCACCTGCGCAAGGAGGAGTTTCCAATCAATCCCAAAATGTGTAATAAATTCTTCCATTAGTACTTAGTACTTAGAGCCTAGTGCTTAGAGAATTATTTTTCGTACTAATTTCTAAGTCCTAAGAACTAAGCACTTTCTATACAAATTTAATAATCAAGGCTACAACGAGCGCGTAGATAGCGATGGCCTCTGCGAACGCGATCGCAAGAATCATAGCCGTCTGAATTTTTGGAGTTGCCTCTGGGTTTCTCCCGATTGCTTCAAGTGCCTTTCCTGCCAAAATACCAATCGCAAGACCGGGGCCAAGTGTCCCAAGACCCATTACAATTGCTGTTGCCAAAAGTTTCATTGATTGAACTTCCATATATTTTTGAATATAAATTTTTATCTTTTATCGACTTTTATATATTTTAATGGTGACTTGATGCCAAACTGATAAATACCGTTGTAAGCATCGCAAACACAAGCGCCTGAATAAATCCCACAAAGAGCTCCAAACCCAAGAATGGAACAGGCACCACATAGGGTGCCAAAAACGCCATAATAATAAGGAGCACCTCGCCAGCAAACACGTTCCCAAACAACCTGAATGAGAACGATATCATCTTAGCAATTTCTGAAATAAATTCAAGGATTCCCACAAAAAAGTCGATAGGACTCTTAAGAGTAAAGAACTTCCCAAAATGCTTCCTTGCCCCAATCGCCCCGATCCCTATAACGTGTACAGAGAACAAAGCAATAAGAGCTAAGGCTAAGGTGGTATTAAGATCACTCGCTCCAGACCTTAGAAATGGCACAAACACCCTACCCCCCTCCTTCATCTCAAAAAAACCAAGAGACCCTACCCCGGGGACAATACCCAACCAATTTGAAGTAAGAATAAATAAGAAAATAGTACCAATAACAGGAAGATACTTCTCGGCTTCATGGCGTGAACCAAACACTCCGCTCATCATACTAAGTAATCCCTCCACCGCGACTTCAATAATGTTCTGAAGAAATGATGGCACGAGATTCTTTCCTTTTAACACAATCATTCCCACCACAAACCAAATCAAAAGAACCACCCACGCCGAAAGCAGTGTATTCGTCACAAATCCAAAAATATGTTCCGCAGCTATTTCGATGTGAGGCATGTATTAGCTGTTAGCTTATAGCTTTTAGGAATTAGGGACGCGCCATCAAATAATCCCGCCCTCAATAGCGCCTGAGCTTGTCGAAGGCCCACCTTAATGTCTCTAACTTCTACCATATTTTTAGGTACTTATTCAAGGGAATCATAATATATGATCGTATGGTGCACAAAAAATAACAGGTGGTATGATACATCATACCACCCTGAAAAAGAAAACCAGAAAGTAGAATTTGGACTGCATAAAAAAGTTCGCCCAAAGGCGAACGTGTCCAAATTTCACTCCATGGAAAACCCCGCAATTCTAGGATATAACTTCTCACTTCACATTCTCAACGAAAAAGATCAGAGGGCTTATCGTAATATTTATTACCTGTTATCCTTCTCATAGTTCTTGTAACAAGTGTCGGGCAACAAACCACGCGCCACATTTTATGCATCTTCCCTTTCGTATCATAACCCCCGCCCTGATAGAAAACCTTTCCCACAAAATGTCCTTCGCATGGATAATAATAAGATAGAGCACGAGCCTCAGCAGCACAGGACGCAGAAGAAAAATGACAGTGATCGGCACCAGGTGGGTTTTTGTCTTTAGACCATTTTCCCCCGTCACCAGCAACGTAAATCCATTTATTTTTAGGAATAGTAAGTGGATCATCTTCCTCAACAAGAAGCATACCCCCATTGAATCTTTGAGGGGTTCCCCCAATTCTACGGTTTCTTGGGATTGGCTTGATGAAATACCAACATGAATCCAAAAATATCCGCCACCGATCCCTGTTACAATAAATAAAACCGAAATAGCTAGATATTTGATCTATGTTATATATCTTGAAAGACGACTCATC
>JACRHX010000043.1 GCA_016211955.1 Parcubacteria group bacterium
ATAAATCCATGTATTTCCGTCGGTCGTAAATTATATCCTAAATCGTAAAATACATACCGAGAATAGAATGCGGAATTTATGTTAAATTTTTTCCTTATCTGGTTTTGTTTTGCAAACGTTAAATTTCTGCCCCATCCGTGGGCTCGAACAATTTTAAGCATAGTAGCAATCTCTTCATCATCTGTACACACCGCTCCACCTTCAATAGTCGATAAGTGATGACCGACATAAAAAGAATTTGTACTTGCAATGCCAAAATTTCCAAGAAGTTTCCCTCTGTAGCGACTTCCGAGAGATTCGCAATTGTCTTCCAGTAAAAGTATATGTTCTCTTTTACATATGTCTCTGATAGTCTCTATGTCGTCGCAAAAACCAAGTAGATTTGTTAGAAATATCATCTTTAACTGGTGCTTGCGCAAAACCTTACGGACGTTGTAACTATCGACGTTAAGGGTCGAAAGATTTACGTCTATAGGAATTGGCTTGAGACCAAGTTGAAGAAGCGGCATCACAGTCGTCGACCAGGTAATCGCGGAGAATCCAACCGAATCTCCTTTTTTTAATTTTCCTACGTTTAGAAGCGTTTGGATGATCGCGAGATTTGCAGAGCTTCCATTATTGACGAAGACGCAATATTTTCTCCCTTGCCAAGCGGCAAATTTTTTTTCAAATGTTGTGCATTGTGTGTTAAAACTTAGAATTTTCGCCTTTCGGATAAAATTAACCAACCGTCTTTTCGTCTCCGCTTCCTTATAAAAAGTTGATTTTACGAGAGGTATCATATTTAGACAACAGGCTTATAATTTTCCGAACTGGCGCAGTGTTTCACGGACCTGGATCGTGAAATCCGTCAACGTATTTGTTGATGATGTAAAACGGAAAGCAATTACTTCCTCGGGTTTAATTGCATGAATTTTTATTGCTTGATTGAATGTTTCTTTCTTTCGGAAATATCCAAATCCTTGCCCTTTGCACTCTTTAAAATCTTCACTTAAAAGTACGTAGAGGTACTTTTTGTCAAAAAAACACGCAGGAAGATTTGCTTCGTGGGCATTATACCAAACGAGAAGGGTTTGTCCGAAGCCGGACTGGAAAGGTATAATAGGTTCCTCAAACGGAAGTCCGTAGTATGGGGCGTCACTTTGAACAAAAAATACGACTCTCTTTGGGAGCGTAGGGTATAACGTTATTACCTTGTTTAATATAGACTTCCGTAACCCACCGATCGCCACTTGATAATCAATATCACGTCTGATTTTCAACCCATGGTAGCTCATCGCAAGTAAAAAAAGACCGAGAATTCCGGCAGCAGCAATTCTTCTTTTTCCAATCCAAAGAAGTATCCCCCACAGCACTGTCGCAACTAATATGGATGAAAAAATTCCGGTTAAATACAAATGTCTTCCATCAAGGAGCGCATTGTAACCTGCCTTACCGGGAACCGCTATAAAGGGCAAGGAACTTGCTGCGATAGAGATGAGAGTAATAGTGATAACGCGTACTCCTTCCGACCTTTTTTTCGAAATAAATATTTGTGCCGCGACAAAACAAAACAAAAACACAAATATAGAAACAACCAACGAAATAATATCGGCTGCAACTCCTTCAACGACATAGGGGTCTGGTGCCCCTCCTATAAAAAATTGTGGGTAGGCAAGTTGAATGAGCTCTCGGGAAAACAAAAGCATAAATTTAAGAGGAAATACACTTTGTGCTAGTGCGCGTAACGGTATGGCAACAGCTCGAACGATATATTCCTCTAGAGGTGCTTGTGTAAGTTCGGGGAGCACAACAGATGGAGGTGCAATCGCAGTGAAAAAGATTCTCATAAAAAAGTAGCCAATTGCAATACATCCGAACACCATCAAGGGAGCAATACTTTTTTTAAAAGTTTTGCGACCGCCAATAATCATCCACCAGATCGGAAAGAGAAGAAATCCAAAAATTGATGTTTCTTTAAAGCCGAGCGAGACAAGGAAAAAAAATGCCGTAAGAAGTAATTGCCATGTCCTTTGTTTTTCTTCTTCTAGATATGTTGCGAATGTGAGAAGCGACAAAAGAAAAAAAAGAGTTGAACCGGCAGTTCCAACGGTCGTAGCGAGCCACGTCACCGCCTGATGGCTGATGGAACTTACGAGAAATATCACCCCGGCTCCAAAAGCGACAAGGCGGTTGCGCACGAGTTTTTCTGCAAGGACCAATACAAGAAAAGCGTTGACAAGGTGAAGTAATATGGAAATGACTGCCCAAGGAGCAAAGGTTATGCCGAACAGTCGGTATAAGGCAAGGGTCACGGCATTACTCAGGGGAATAAGGTGAGTATCTTGTTCGTAAATAAAAAGCCGATCGAAAAGAGAAATACCTGCCTTGTCCGCATAGATCATGTTGCCCAATATTGCCCACTCATCTTGTTGAAAAAAAGTTTGCGGAAGTTTTCCAAAAATGAAAATGGAAAGTGCGACATAGATAATAAAAGCCGGTAATAACCTTTTCATACACGTGTCATTATTTTCTCCCGAGCAAATACAAAAGTAATGCTTTTTGAACATGAAGTCTATTTTCCGCCTCATCCCAAACTGCTGACTGTGCTCCATCAATGACCTCGTCGGTGATTTCCATACCTCGATGCGCAGGAAGGCAGTGAAGCACCATTGCGTCTTTTTTTGCAAAACTCAGAAGTTTTTTGTTGAGTTGATATGGAGGAAATGTCCGCAACCTATCTTGCATATCGGGTTTGTCTGGACTCGTCCAAATGTCTGTCGCCACAACATCCGCATTGGTAACCGCCACCCGAGGATCTGTTCCAATTCTGATATAAGACCCGGATTTTTTGGCAAATGCTTTTGCCTGAGAAAGAATTGACGTAGTCACCGAGTATTTTTGTGGAGACGCGAGTGAAAAATTGACTCCGAGTTGTGCGCAGAGAATGAGCAGTGAATTGGTCACATTGTTATCTCCATCGCCAACAAAAGCAACGGTCAACCCCTTCAATCGAACTTTTTTTTCTAAAATTGTAAAAATGTCTGCAAACGCCTGACACGGATGGTAATCGTTGGTCATTGCATTAATAACGGGAACTTGAGAGTACCTGTCTAATTCTATTAAATCCTCGTGATTGAATATGCGTGCGACAATGCCATCAACGTAGCCAGAAAGTACGTGAGAGGTGTCGCCTATCGTTTCTCCTGTTGCGAGTTTTAAATCATTTTGATTTAGGTACAACGCATGGCCGCCAAGCTGTGTCATCCCAACTTCAAAACTTATTCTCGTCCTTGTCGAAGACTGTTGAAAAATCATTCCCAATGATTTTTGCCTCAACCGTTGTGAAATAGGGTATTTTTTAATCTGTTGGGTTAGTCGAAAAAGTCTTGTTATTTCCGCAACTGTCAGATCTGTCGTTGTGAGAAATGATCGTTTCTGTTTCATAGATATTATTCCTTGGACAAAAGATACTTCCCTATGAGTAAATACCGTAACCCCGATTGCCAAAACGTAGAGAGCGCATCTTCTGGTGAGCATACAATCGGATCCCCATGAATATTAAATGACGTATTAAGTAGTGCACCAATTCCTGTTAGCCTTTGAAAGTCTTCGACGATATCGTAGTAATCGGGATTATCCTTTCTTTCCAATATTTGAGGCCTCGCGCTATAGTCATAGGGGTGTAATGCCGCGATAAGTTCCCTCTTTGCCAGCTTTTTTGTTTCGAATGCAATCATCATATACGGAGATTTTAAGGAGTGCGGCCTCTCAAGATACGTATCTGCGTATTCTTCTAAAATAACTGGAGCAAAAGGCATCCAAAAATCTCTTCCCTTTATTTGGTCATTTATTGTACGAATAACTTCTCTGTTGGAAGGATTGGCTAAAATTGATCGGTTGCCTAGCGCACGTGCTCCAAATTCCATCCGACCATCAAACCGAGCAATGATTTTCCCGTCTGACAAAAGCTTTGCGATAACTTTAGCTTTTGATGAAATCTTCACAATCTTGACTACAACATGACGCTTGCTAAATGCCCGAACCGCTGTATCTATTTCTCTGTCGTTGTACGATGGACCTAGATAAAGCGTATTTAGTGGTTTCGGACGAAACGGATATCCATGTCTCTCGCAGTATGTTTTGTACCCATAGTACGCCGCACCAATCGCGGTTGATTCATCACCACAGGAAGGCATGACGAAAAGTTTTTTGACTTCCGGCATATGGCTTATCACCATATTTGCCTTGACGTTCATAAATACGCCCCCAGCCAAAACAACAGTATGAATATTGGTTTTCTTGATAGCGTTTCTGACAAGAGTCGTGAGAATCTGTTCTGTAAATATCTGTATTCCTGACGCAATGAGGTCGAATCGTTTTTTTGCCAGATGTGTTTCAAGATATCGATAGTAAGAGAGTGCAGGAATTTTTGAACGGACGGTTAAACCCTCAACCCACATGAGCTCACGAAAGATATCAATAATGGGTTGAGCCGATTTTTGGTGCGCGTATGGGGCTAGCCCCATAACTTTATATTCATGCTCATTCGGCTTCATTCCCAAGTATTCCGTCACATAGAGGTAGAGCCACCCAAGAGAGTGAGCATTAGGAGTTGATGCAATTTCCTTCCACCTGCCATCTCGTATTACATAGATTCTCGAACATACATCATCACCCATGCCATCGTTGGTTACTACTAATACCGGTTCTGGTTTGTCCTCTAAAGTAAACGGGCTCATGTAGTATGCACCTATCGCGTGTGCTTTATGGTGATCCATCGCAATAATATCTGAGCTCTTTTTTCCAAATGAACGGGCGACAAACGCTCTATGAGGGCGTTCGAGAAAATACCAAAGGAACCACGTGTACCCCGTCTTGTAAAAGATGTCGTAGAGGGTATAAAACCAAGGGAAAAATCCCATAAGAGACATGACATGTGACCGCATGTTTCTCGTTATGCGTACTATCCCTCTGCTTAGTACGCTCACCTTCTGTGTGGGTTTACCGTGTATAAAAAGAGAGAGATTTTTAAAACCAAACACAACGGTATCAACCTCCGCCGGAAGAATTCCAGCTTCTTTGAGACAATAATCGATAGCTTTCTTTGGGTATCCCCATTGACCCTTATTTCTAGTAAATCGTTCTTCAGAAGCACACGCAATAATCTCACCATCACGAAGGAGTGCCGCGGAGGCAACATGCGATTCATTGATGCCCAAAATGTAGATGTGGTTTTTCATGTTTCAGACTCACCAAGTATACTATAATGTCTTGGGAAGGTTAAAGCATGCAACTGTCTTCAGTAAAAAAACTTTTTGACGAGGCAATCGACCTCTATGCAGGAAGCAAAAGTACCGCTGCCGAATCTCCTATTGTTTCTCTTTTTTTTCATTGGCTTAAAGAGAATAATGTTCGAACAACACTAGACATTTGTGAGTTCGGAGGTGCAGCGGGCCAGTTGTTGAAAAAAATAAAAAAAGTGTATCCGAATAGCAGGCTGACCAATGTCGAAATTACAGATACATACAAAAAATATTCCGTTTCGCCCTTCATTCATTTTGTCAAGGGATCGCTGCTTACCTCCAAGTTCCCAGACCACGCCTTCGACGTTCTCATCATACGCGATGTATTGCATCACCTCATAGGAAAAAACTATGAGCAGACGCTTCAGAATCAAAAGAAGGGATTAACGGAACTACGACGACTTGTGCGTCCAGGCGGTGCAATTTTTATAGAAGAAATATCTGTTACGTCTAACCTCATTTCATTGATTTTGTATTTTCTATCAAACATAAATGCACGGATCGGTATTCGAATACCTTTTCTTCAAATTAGTCCACATTCAGTCATTTTATTCTTCACGCCAGAAAGACTCACTAGGTGGTGTCAGGACACATACGGCGCAAAAAACATTCGCACCAATCAGTTTCGTGATCATCATGAAACATGGCGCTTCCGGCTAGTACACCTTGGTGCGAGAATTGGTAAAATGCTATTGCTGATCGAATCGCCGAAAAAATAATACCGTATTTATGAAACTGACTCGTCAAACTGTCGCTTTCTGTATTTTGCTTGTTACCATCGTTTTTTTTACCTATAGAAACTTACCAAAAACGTTTTTTCAACAAGATGAATGGTGGAGTTTTGGCACCATGATCGCTGCAAGCCAACATGGCGGGTTTATGCGAATACTTGCAGATTTAACCCTGGAGAGTGCCAAAGTTCACGTTGTTCCCATAGCAACGCTTTTTCAAATCGCTTTGTTTAAAACGTTTTATCTCTCATTCCCCGGTTACGCATTCTTTGATATCGTTATGCACAGCTTCAACACATTGCTTATATTCTTTCTTTCCCGCCTTCTCCTCAAACAAAACACGTTAAGTTTTTTCGCAGCGCTGCTATTTGCCGTGGCGAGTATCCCTCACCAAGCAGTGAGCTGGTTTGCTGCTGCGATCATCGTACAGGGGGCAACGTTCTTTTCACTGGTCAGTATTATGTTAACTTTACTCTACCTCAAAAATCCCTCGAAACGTTGGTACGCGTATGGTTCATCTCTTTCTCTTTTGGGCGCACTCTTTTTCAACGAATATCCCCTTTTTTTGTTTGTGTATCTTCCTCTTTTTGCCTTCATTATGACAAAAAAATTCACGAAGTCACTTCTTGTGGATCTTGCCAAACCGCTCGCAGTCACGGCAGCTTTGTATCTCTCCATACGAATCATTATGTGGTTTGTGGGAAAACCGATTGTCTTAGGACAAAAGGAAGTATTAGCACAACCCGGACTCCTCGTGTACCTCTATCGAGGTATTACGACGCCACTTCGAATCATCGCGCAAACCTTTATACCGCAACTTCACCTCATCAGAGTTTCTGATCTCATGACTCGTTTGGCCTATCCCCGTTTCATGACCGCAGATGGCGTACCAAATCCTTTTATCGTTGAATCTATTGTCCTGGATCTTATCAGCTATCTTGTCGGATTTATCATTATTGCCATCTCAATAACAGTCTACATGCGTTTTCGTCGCCAGAATGATCAGACACTTGCACATGCGTTAGCCGCTTCTCTCCTTCTCATCATGGCAAGTAGCCTTCCCTTTATTTTGGTCCCTGGCAGAGCCGGGTATACCTCGATCTACGAACCCCGCTATTTGTACCTTGGATCTGCTGGAGCAAGTATCATGCTCGTTTTGTGGCTCACCAGTTTTTTGAGAAACTTTTTTCCTCGGTCCTGGAAGAGCATGTATTTCGCTGTTGCACTTCTTCTCATCCCATATGTATGGTTCCACTTCCAAGGTATTCAAAAGGACCTTGCGACACTAGAAAAACGCAGCGCCATCAGAAAATCCTTGCTCACCAACGTGCAACATGATTACCCGCGCCTTCCAGAGCGTGTCATATTTTTTACCCAAAGCGATCGTTCCTACTACGGCATGCCTCCAGATGAACCGACCCTTCCTGTTCAATCAGGATTTGGAAGAATGCTCATGATCTGGTATCAAGAAAACGAAAAATTCCCGGGGTGTTTGTACAGCGACTTATTCCTCCACGATCTTATAGCTCAAGGCTATCGGTATTGCGACAATCGGGGTTTTGGCTATTTTCGCGACTATAATAAACTTATAGATTCTATTAAATCGAACAATATTCCTGTTAAAAACATTATTGCATACTCCTGGATTTCTAATAACGAATCATTTGTTGATATAACAGCCGAGGTGAGAAAAAAACTTCAAAGAAACGGGTTTCAATAAGGCTTTTTCTTACTCCACATAAAGTAATAAGGATCACGCATGATGTTGAGGAGTCCAGGTAATCGAATATCCATTCTCTGAAAGACTTGTATATAGTACGGTATCTCAGGTAATTTGAATACATTAAGTAATACTCCAATATTATGTATTATTACCTTCCAGAGGGGCTTTTCGTGTCGCACTGTTTTTATGTATTTTAAACCTCCGTTGTTAATCATAGAAAAGAACATCGATGGCTTTGATCCTTGTAAATTTTCCACGAAAAGCACCGAGCCATTTTTCGTCAAGTACGAACTGACAGACTCGTAAAATTTTTTATGTATCTGCCAGTTTGGATCGATAAAGAGTGCCTCGTCGGGAGAACTCGTTATCGTCCCGTTAAAATGGGGAGGATTGCTTACCACCAAATCCCACTTTTCAGTTTTTGGAATTGCACCCAGAACGTCGGAAATGTACGTTTTCACTTTATTTTCCAAATGATTCGTTTGAATCGTTTTTTGGCAAGCAGCAATTGCCTCGGGATTTATGTCGATAAGACACAGGGAGTCACATAGTCCGTGCGCGAGGAGTGAAAATCCTATAAATCCAGGGCCAGCTCCAAATTCACATAGACGCCCCACCTTCCCAAACAATTTTTTCACAATCGGGATATAATCCTGTCCGAACGCTCTTCCGCCACCGTCGAGTTTCGGAATATAATACACGGTAATATTTCCGTAACGGACCGTCTCCCAGTCTCCGGAATTCTTTTTTGACCCTTTGATCATAGAATGTAGTATAACGTATTTAATTTAAATTGTTCTATTTGCCCACTTTTGTCCGTTACAGTATGATTATGCCCATGCGAACTCCTGCGAGTGAAGCACAAAGAAGAAAAATTGATCCTTCCTTTGATCTTTTGCCCACATATGGGCATAAGTTTATTGCGAAGTTTATCCGTCCGTATATCAAGTCAAAAAAAGTGCTTGACATCGGCTGCTGGACTGGACAGCTTGAAGGCTTGATCCAAAAAGATGTGACAACACTTATTGGTATAGAGCCAAACAGAGAAGCCGTGAAGTTTGCAAAATTGTGTCACCCAGGTACCACTTTTCTGGTTGCGTCGGCGGATCACCTTCCGTTTCATAATCGTTCATTTGATGTTGTGTTGCTTTTAGATGTACTCGAACATGTGCCTCCAAATACCGAAGAAATTGTACTGAAAGAAATATGTAGGATTTTAAAAAAGGGAGGCATCCTGATCCTCACCACTCCCCATACTCACTGGCTTTCAATAGCGTTTGATCCAGCATATTTTCTCATTGGTCATCGACACTACAAGGAACAAGAAATAATAAATCTACTTGGTAGAGTTGGACTATCTATTCAGTCTTTCAAACGGTACGGTGGCATAGCACATCTCACCAAATGTCTTATTGATATCGCCTCAAAACATGCCTTTCACAAAAAAATAGACATCTATCCGCTACTAAGGGATCAAATTAAACGAGAATTTTTCTTAGGTGGATTCGCTTCGTTGTTTGTTGTGGCAAAACGAGCAAATACGATACCATAAAGACTATGCCAAAAGCGGATTATCCAAGAGTAAGCTTTGTCATTCCGACTTTGAACGCCGCTGGTATTCTCCCTCGTTGTTTGCGCGCAATTCGCAAGCAAAAGTATCCTAGGGGAAAAGTGGAAATAATCATAAGTGACGGTGGATCTACCGACCAAACCGTTCAAATTGCAAAAACCTTCAGGGCAAAAGTTATCCAAAATCCCGAGATACTCCATGAACCTGGAAAAACACGAGGTGCAGCAGTGGCTCACGGGGACATTATCTTTTTTACCGATGCAGACAACATTCTCAGTGACAGCAATTGGCTTCTTCATATGACGGATCCCTATAGAGATGATCCGAATATTCTCGGATTTCTTCCGCAGACACTGCCACCACCTGATTCCAACAGTCTTGATCGGTACCTCGGCTATCTTTGCACCGATCCTTTTACATGGTTTGTGTATGGCAACGCTGCAAACCCAAAAGATTATTCAAAAATCTACCTACCCATACAAAAAACAAAAACCTATCTCGTCTATAGATTCACCTCTAAACATCATCCCCTGTTCGGCTTCTCTCAAGGGGTGGGCATGAATAAGATTTTTCAAAGAGACGGTATAGGCGCGGCCGACGACATTCTAGGCGGCATAAAACTCATCGCTGAAGGCGGAAAAATTGCATACATTCCAAAAGCCGGTGTATATCATTATCACGTGTCAAATCTGGGAAACTTTATTCGCAAATACAGATGGAGGGTACGCAATAACGTCCGTCAGAAAGTAAAAAATATGGGACTAATCAACCGAATGCCGTATATGACTTGGCAAAGAAAAATCAGAATGGCAGTCTTTATTCCGTATACACTCTCATTGATGCTTCCAACATTCGATGCAATCCGTTTATTTATTCGTTATAAAGACCCCGTGCTCTTCTGGCATGTTCCTGCATGTCTCCTTATGGCACTCCTTATCATCTACGAATCCACAGTTTCTTTGGTGTTCAGCAAACTTACTCCTGGGACATATGAATAATCAAACCGTGCTCTACGTCAATTACGCACCCTATGAAAATTCTGGTCATATCCTTGATTTTCTTAAAGATCATTTTGGTAAAGTTATTGTCTTTATATTTAATTTTCACACTCTTGGCAAACTTCAGAAATCGAGCGTTCTGTATATCTATGAACATGGAAAGCTTATCGAAAATCGCTCTCTTTTTACTCTCTCACCATCATTGCCCGTTTACATTGTGTTTCTTCTTCTTCCCATTCGTTCACTCCTTAACACTTTGCAAATTTTCTATCATACCTTCTGGCTCAAGCGTCAATTTGGTACACTTGAGTACTACTTTACCGTTAATGCGTTTACCGCTTGGGTCGGAAACGTTTTGCGAAAAATTGGATTAGTAGATACAACTATCTTTTGGGTCTGGGATTATTATCCACCCAAACACAAAGATAAAATAGTAATGCTCATGAGGGCTATCTACTGGCAGTTTGATATGGTTGCGCTTGCCTCTGATAATGTAGTCTTTTTAAATACTAGACTCATTGAGCTACGGAAAAGAATTGGCGCACTACCAAAAGACAAACAGTATGCTGTGATCCCCATCGGCACGAACCCCCGCAAAACAATACAGAATCGTAATACACAACACCCGCTGTTATCATTCATAGGGGTTCTCAAACGAAGTCAAGGATTAGACATGGTTTTTGATGCTGCACCGCAACTCACGAAAAAATATCCCGATCTTCAGTTGACCGTCATTGGTTCTGGTCCTGATGAAAGTTATTTTCAAAAAAGAGCAAAACAAACAAAGCTTATTACCACATTTCATGGTTATGTTGAAGACGAACATCAAGTTGCAAATGTGTTACAAGCCCAACACATAGGACTTGCGCTCTATATGCCTGACCCAAGTAATGTTTCGTATTTCGGCGATCCCTCAAAGATAAAGGATTATCTAAGTTTCGGAGTACCCGTAATCACAACTGGGGTGTTTGCTTTTTCAAAAGAGATTGTTCACGCAAGAGCTGGAGTTGTTATCGAATATGGCAAGCTTGAGGAGCTCGCAAAGGCAATCCAAACTATTCTTTCTCATTATCAACTTTATAGCAATAATGCCCTAACGCTTGCAAAAAAATACAGGTACAATAAAATCTATCCCGCGCTTTTTAAATTTCTTTCCTAACCGGCACAACGAAAATCCTTAGGGAAGAATACCTTTATAGCCATTCGTCAAGTCTCTCACCGCTTTTGCTTCATAATCGTAATCAATAATGACATCTTTTGCTGGATCAAAGGGCCGTGGCAGCGGCGCGACATTTAGAGCAAACTTCGGTAAAAAATACGTATGTGGTTTACCGTAAAAGAGCTGAACAAAATCGGTACCGTGATAGCCTATGACGTTCGGCAATATTACGATCGCATCGTTCTGAAGACCTGGTGCGAGCTTTCGAATGAAATCGAGTGACTGTTTGGTTGCCTCGTGTTTGTATTGATCTGCATCCATAACTTCTGCTATTGTTTTGATATTAAATGCAATAACCACAACTAGAATTCCAAGAGCGATTGCCGTACGGAAACCTCTCTTTACATACAAGACGGACCAAAGGAATATTCCCCAAAAAAGAGAAGAAACCACGGACGGAATATAGAGATATCTACTACGACCGGCAAGGTCATTGACGAGTTCCCAACGTAAATATATGGCTATAAAGAGTGCGAATGGAATATAGACTAAACAAGCAAGCGCAAGTGCTCCAGCCCCACGAGGTCGCGCTCTGGCAATAAGTCCAAAAAATCCAAAAGTAGTTAGTATGACAGGTATGCTTATCTTGCTTATAAAAAGCTCCCGAGAGATCTGGAACCGGTTCGCCATGTATCCTATGGTCTGATCAGGAACCATGAGGACAGTGTACAGGTTGAGCATCTTCACGAGTAGTTCGGATTTATGGGTAGCAAAAAAAGAGGGAAGGTTGGTGTCGGACATAAGCGTACTACCGTGACCGGAACCTACGAGTAGTACCGGAAAAACTACAAATGGCACAAACGTCAGCACTTTAACCCACATGTATTTCCCCCCAAGTCTTTTTTCTATTAAAAATGCTCCAAGTATACAACCAAAAAAAAGAGCAAAGAATAAACTGAAATGAAACAAAACAAAAGAAATTATGTATACAAATAATGACAAAAAATAATACACTCGTGCTGAAGTACCCTTCTCACGGAGATATCTAACAAAAAAAATAAGGGCTGGTAACATGCCAACAAGAGAAAGCCCTCGTTGAAGAAAGAATTGAATATTGCCTAATGCTAACATCTCATATCCAGAATAATTTGTGGCGAAAAGGAGTGTACTAATAGCCGCGTGCGAACGGTTTCGAAAAATTTCATAGACAAAAAAGTAGCACCATACAACAATAAGACAAACACTTAAGAGAACAAAAAATTGGTACAAGAATAGATTATCACGAAATAGTATTCTAAAAAGGTCAAAAAGTAACTTTGCCGCACTATCGTAAGAATACAGAAGGTCTTTAAGAAAATTCCTAACGGGTAGATAGGTAAATCCATGCAGAAAATAGTAAAATCCCTCCTCCTGCAGCGTTTGTAAGAGAATTCTGTGCCACGTCAAAACCGTTGCGATAAGGAGACCCGTTATCGTTGGAACATGAGGACTTTGAAAGGAGCCTCGAAGCGATCTGAAGAATCTCAAAAATACTTTCCAAATTCGTTGCATGTTAAATATATTTCTGTTATTCTCCAGCGTATGAAGCGAGATCCCAGCTTAGAAATCAAACATTTCAGTACTCTCCCTCACATTTGGTGGGGCGCCCAAACCCGAGCAGGACAGAAAAGATACGACAATAAGATAACACTCATGCGCAGGATGTGCAATATTTCGAAAGCTGCATGCATCTTAGAAGTTGGCTGTGGCGACGGTGAATTTACGAAGCGCCTCGCCCGGGTTGTTGCCAGTCACACAAATATAATTGCAATCGACGTCACGCCAAAAGCTATTGAGAGAGCGAGAGCTTCGGTAAAACAAAAAAATGTGACGTTTCGCATAAAAAACATTACACATCTACCTCTCCCAAACAATTCATGCGACATCATTTGCGGCATATCTATTCTTCACCACGTGCCACTGTCCCCGGCGCTACGAGAAATGCATCGAGTGCTCAAACCGAGAGGAGAAATATTTTTTACTGAACCAAATATGCTTAACCCTCACACTTTTGCTGGCCTACACATCCCATACTTAAGAAAAAAAATGGAATTCAGTCCTGAAGAAACGGCATTCGTGCGCTGGAAATTGGTTCAACAAATGAAGAAAGCAAAATTTGAAGATATACGAGTGGTTAACTACGATTTTCTCCATCCACTTACTCCACGCTCACTTATAACGTTCGTTGAATATGTAGGTGCGCTCGCAGAACGGATACCGGTGCTTAAAGAAGTATCTGGTTCACTTTTTGTATATGCTCGAAAATTGTAACGATATATGAATCTCCATAATAAAAAAATTCTTGTTACGGGTGGAAACGGCTTTTTGGGCAGATATGTGGTACAGGAATTGATTCATGAGGGAGTAAAAAAGGAAAATATTCTGATACCTCGATCCAAAACATCCGACCTTCGAGATAGAAATAACTGCATCAATGTAACTCGAGAAATGGACATTGTTATTCACCTAGCTGGTAATGTCGGCGGAATAGGAAAAAACAATGCATATCCAGCCGACCTATTTTATGACAATATTCTTATGGGTATCCACATCCTAGATGCATGTCGACAAAATAAGGTAGGTAAAGTAATCATCATCGGTACGATCTGCTCCTACCCGAAACATACGGCGGTCCCATTTCGCGAAGAAGATCTTTGGCTCGGATACCCCGAAGAAACGAACGCACCCTATGGACTAGCGAAAAAGATGCTTCTCGTTGGTTGTCAAGCGTATCGCAAGCAGTACGGACTTCATGGTATTTACTTGTTGCCCGTAAACTTGTACGGCCCTCGTGACAATTTTGATTTGGAGAATTCACATGTCATTCCGGCTCTTATTAGAAAAATAGCAGAAGCAAGAAACAAAAAGAAAAAATCTGTGATCCTCTGGGGTGACGGCAGCCCAACGAGAGAGTTTCTCTATGTCGAAGACGCCGCTCAAGGAATTGTGTTGGCTGCGAAACGGTACGACAAAGCGGAGCCTATCAATCTTGGCTCAGGCAAGGAAATTTCTATCCGCGAATTAGCTCACCTTATTGCGAAGCTTATTGGATTTAAAGGCAAAATCAGCTGGGACACTACGAAACCCAATGGTCAACCCCGCAGACTCCTTGATACCTCACGCGCGAAAAAAGAGTTTGACTTTGTCGCTAAAACTGAATTCGTCGAAGGATTAAAAAAAACTATTGCCTGGTACAAAACAATGCATGGACAATAGTGAGGTACTCACCGATTATCTTAATAACTCTGTCCATCCCAAACCGTACGTCGAAAGACTCCGCAGCTATTATTACCGAGACCTCCAACATATAATACACCACATTGTTCCTAAGGAAGCCTCAGTCGTACATTTCGGTAGTCGTCTCGGTAACCTTCTTGGTTCTCTTCCCAACCGAGTGACCATCGGAGTGGAAGCGAGCGAGAAACTTGTTTCTACAGCTCGTAAAAAGTACAAGAGAATTCATTTTATCTATGCTCCGCTCTATAAAAATACGGTAAAACAACAATTCAACGTTATACTTATTACACACCTCTTCTCCTATATCTCTGATGTTCAGAAATTTGTCGCTGACCTCCGTAGGCTCTGCTTTGACAAATCAAGAGTCACAGTAGTTTCATTCAATTTCTTCTGGAAACCGGTCCTGGATCTCGCTAGTTTCCTTGGGTTGCGAGTCAAACTCCCATTTGAACCGAATTGGCTCTCGGATTATGACATTGAAAATCTTTTTCATCTCGAGGGTTTTGAACTAATAAAAAAAGAAAAAAGAATGCTTTTGCCTCTCTATATGCCCGGTATTTCAGAACTAGTAAATCGCTATATCTCACACCTTCCCATCTTTAATTCCTTATGTTTAACAACAATTCAGATCTTTAGGAAAATGCCTACAGAGAAAAACTTTTCCGTATCAATTCTCATTCCCGCCCGAAATGAGGAAGGTAATATTGCTGGGCTACTCGATCGAATTCCAAGTATGGGAACAACCACGGAAGTAATTTTTATTGAAGGACACTCACGAGATAATACGTATACAGCAATACAGAAAGAACTAGTCCGGTACACAGGTCCGATCAACGCGTCGCTCTATAAACAGAAAGGCATCGGAAAAAAAGATGCAATTGAATTGGGTTTTCGTCTTGCTAAAAACGATCTCGTTATGATACTCGACGCTGATCTGACAGTAGCTCCTGGGGAGCTATCCAAATTCTATTGGGCTCTTGCGAAGGGTCAAGGAGAGCTTATTATCGGTACACGGTTAGTGTATCCAATAGAAAAACAGGCTATGCGGACTTTAAATTACTTTGGAAATAAATTTTTTAGTGCTGCGTTTACTTTTCTTTTAGGACAAATGATTAAAGATACCCTCTGTGGCACCAAGGCACTATTAAAATCCACATACCTTGACATCATCCGCGTAAAAAAAATGTGGGGCGGCATTGACCCGTACGGCGACTTCGACCTTATCTTTGGGGCCGCCAAACTCAATCTCAAAATACTCGAAATACCCGTCCGCTACCGAGAGAGAACGTACGGCACAACTAACATTACGCGCTTCCAGCACGGACTCCTCCTTTTGCGCATGACTTTTCATGCCGCCAAAAAACTTAAGTTTATCTAACACATATGAATGTTCTCAGCTGTGCTTTTTTTGTGCAATGCCGGCTTTACCGTGAAAATTTGAAAAATCTCGTGGTGCGACTGACGCCGCCTTTCAATAGATACTATTGGGGTAAAGGATGTTGTCAGGCATCGTCGGATGTAAGTATGGAATTTGAGGGAACCGGTCTTTAAGTGGCTGATTTGATTCAAAGATTCGGATATCATCCAACCAATAGCGACTGCTCACTTTTGGATTTGAACGCTGAAAACTTATGGCAAGATAACGTGTTCCGGGCGGTGCCGTTGTTATGATTTCTTCTTTTGTCCACGAGTCCGACCCGAAAAGTGCATCTGATACTGCCACACGAAGACTGCTTCCCCGGAGAAGTTCATCGCGCGCATCGGGATAAAAGTCAATTCGGAAAAAACCGTCCTTCTCGTTAGCATCCCGCACTTCGCCTGTCTTTGCATACCCCATAACCGTGTACACGTTGCCCGGACTTGCCGTAATAAACGGAGAAACAGCGCGGGTGAAATTGAAATCTACTTTAC
The DNA here is from genome assembly GCA_016211955.1 of Parcubacteria group bacterium. Taxonomy (GTDB): domain Bacteria; phylum Patescibacteriota; class Minisyncoccia; order UBA6257; family JACRHW01; genus JACRHW01. The sequence continues at coordinate 16,654 of JACRHX010000043.1, forward strand.
TGCCGCTAAGTTCCAGGCTACCGAGGTTTTCGTTTCCCGCTGTTTGATTCCAAACTATACCTGTCTCACGGATTACTTTTAGCAGATCAAGATATTTCCACCCATCAAGTCCCTGCACAAAGCGAAATACGCGGATTTCCCTACCGCGAGATTCAGGCATTTGCGGAGGTTTTATGACAAGGTACGCGTCATCTGGAGCTTGGTAGGACTTATATGCCTCATATACTGTGTAATCAAAGTATTCCGAAAGAAGTAGACCATGGTAAGTCTCGCGCAGAAGTGGATAGGGAATGTCTGTATAAGAGAATAGTTGAGTAAATGGTAACGTAAACCATGGGAAAAAATACATTTGATTCCAATTGACGTTGAGTATGGCAAAATCTCGATGCTGAGTCATAAGGGCCGTCACCGAGTTCCCTATATCTCGCGTCCACGGAATAAGATTAAGCGGCTTTGTAAGATAGGACGGAACTGCAGTGTTGTC
>JACRHX010000044.1 GCA_016211955.1 Parcubacteria group bacterium
AAGTGTAAGCAGCAAAGTTCTAATATGAGACCCGTCAACGTCAGCATCTGTCATAATCACAACCTTATGATATCGAATTTTTGACACATCAAACTCAGTCCCTATCGCAGTTCCAAGAGCGATCACAAGAGAACGAATTTCTTTATTCGCAAGCATCTTATCGATACGCGATTTCTCAACATTTAAAATTTTACCCTTTAACGGCAAAATTGCCTGAAACCTCCTGTTACGTCCCTGCTTCGCGCTCCCTCCGGCCGAATCTCCCTCAACGATAAAAAGCTCCGACTCTGCTGCGCTTCTTGAGGAACAATCCGCAAGTTTTCCTGGGAGCGCAAGCCCCTCGAGCGCGCCCTTACGCAAAACGGTGTCACGCGTAGCCTTTGCAGCTTTTCTCGCCTTTGCTGCAAGAATAACCTTCTCCATCATCCTCTTTGCCTCCTGCGGATTCTTTTCTAAAAACTCCTGAAGCGCCTCATTCACCACCGTCTCCACAGCTTGACGCGCCTCCGGGTTCCCAAGCTTTGCCTTTGTTTGTCCCTCAAATTGTAAAATATCAGAGAGAAGCTTTACAGATACTATCACTGTCATACCTTCACGCACGTCATCACCGATCAGATTTTCATCGCTATCCTTCAGAAAACTATTTTTACGCGCGTAATCATTTAAAACACGGGTGAGAGCCGAACGAAACCCAGTAAGATGCATACCGCCTTCTGGGGTGTAAATATTATTTGCAAAACTAAGCTCCTTTCCCTGAAACTCATCAGTGTACATCGCGGCCACCTCGACAGAAATACCCGGATCATCTTTCATAACATAAAAAGGGATGTCCTGAATGCACTTTTCGTTTTCCGTAAGATGCAAAAGAAACGATCGAAGCCCTCCTTCAAAATAAAATCCATACGCTTCTGCGGTTTCGGTGCGTTCATCCCAAATCTGCATACGAACTCCACGCGTAAGATATGCCTGCTGACGCAAATGCTCAAGCATCTTTCTTACATCATATTCAGGGAGCGTTAATCCACCTTCCCCCTTAACGCCAAAAATTTCTGGATCAGGATCAAACGTAATTGTTGTTCCTGTGGCAGTAGATTTTCCTATCTTTTTCATTTCTGCTTTTGCTTTTCCTCGCACATATTCTTGCATGTAGATATTCCCATCCCTGCACACCTCTGCTCTTAGATGCTGAGAAAGCGCATTTACCACAGAGGCACCCACACCATGAAGGCCTCCAGAAACCTTATATGAATCACCGCCGAATTTACCTCCAGCATGAAGCGTAGTTAATACCGTCTCAAGCGTAGATTTTTTAGTCTGTGGGTGTGTATCAACAGGAATACCTCGCCCATCGTCTTTTACGGAAACCTTGTGACCATCAAAGAGACGAATCTCAATATTTTTCGCATACCCCGCCATCGCCTCGTCAATTGAGTTGTCTACCACCTCCCAAATGAGATGATGAAGACCATCTATACCGGTGGAACCAATATACATACCCGGTCTCTTGCGTACCGGCTCAAGCCCCTCTAAAACTTGAATATCCTTCCCTGTGTAGGAGGCTCCAACCTGATTTTTGTCATCATCTTTTGCCATGCCAATTTTGTTTATGAGTGAAACGAAGTAAGTGAATAAAAAAGAATAAGCTCCGTGCTTTTATACTACATTATACCCTAACCCCCCACTCGATGCAACCTCAAATATTTGACTATTTTAGTATTTCATGATACTATAACAACATAGCATTACTAGCCTCTTATGGGGTCATTTTAATTCAAAAAACTATGAAATATCTTATTCCTTTTATTATGTTCGCAGTTGCAGGCACCACCTATGCTTTTTATGTTGAGGAGACCCCAACCGGTCTTGTGTTACAGACACCCGATAATAACATCTATCATTTCGATACCATAGGTAATCAGGTAATCGCCTCAAAACATATGGTGCAGATGGTACATGCTACTGGTATAATGGCGCCGAGTTCTCTGATTGCACACAGGAAGAAAAAACATCCTCCCTCGCAGAGCTCATTACATCACAAGAACCTTACACTATCTCCAACACATCAGATACAATATATCTCACCACCGATCTAAAAGTAGTAGTGAATGGAAAAGAAATACAATAGTCATCACACATTATATATTAAAAACCGACACAAATCTTTTCTGTCGGTTTTTAATATAGTAGCTACTATCTTACTTCTATATCAAAACGTTCCTGTAGTGCAGTAATTATTTTTCCAAACTCGCCTGTCACCTCTTCACCCGTGAGTGTTTTTTGATCGGATCGAAAGATGAGGTGAAATGAAAGACTCTTCTTTCCCTCTCCGAGACGCTCCCCTTCAAACATATCAAAAAGATCGATAGCAACCAGAATACTTGAAGAAGTCTCACCAATTATCTTTTCTATTTCACTGATACGCACCTCCTGCCCGACAACAAAAGAAATATCTCTCACTACCTCCGGATACTTAGAGAAGGCAACAAAACGACGTTCTCCCTCTGTGAGCGGAAGAAGAGAATTAAGATCTAGTTCAAAAGCTACTACATCGTGTACTACATCAAAACGCTCAAGCCAACGCGGTGATACAACTCCCAAACATCCTACCCTTACGCCACTTACATATATATCTGCACTCCTCGATTGAATAAGCACCCCACACCATACTTCTTCACGCGCGCGATATTCAACTTGGTCGACACCAAGTGTGTGAAATAACTCATTGACTGTTCCTTTACATTCATAAAAGAGATGATCCCCTCCTTTTTCACGAGTCAACATCCCTGCAAGCTTTGTTCGCTCAACAATATCCTCATTATTCTTTTCACGTGAAAATACATTTCCCACCTCAAACATTTTAATATCACTGAAAAACTTCACATTGCTTTCGAGTGCACGAAACAAAGGGAGAATAAGCGTAGGGCGCAAATAATAGTATTCTGCACTTACTGGATTCTCGAGTTGTACTAATGTATTTTCATCACACACCTCATTCCAAGCCTGGGGAATAAAAGAATAGCTACACATCTCATCAAACCCAAATCCCGCCATACGTTCTTTAATCTTCCTTGTGTAATGAAGCTGATCATCACGCCTTGCATGCAGTGACACCCGCGAAAGTGTTTTGCTCTTCAGGGTGTCATACCCATAAAGACGCACCACCTCCTCAACAACGTCTTCGAATCGTTCAACATCTCGCCTCCATGTAGGAACCTCAACCCACAAAATTTCTTTCGTTGCCTTTTTTACATCCCATTGTAATTTACGAAAAATGTCACGAGCTTCCTTAAGGGTAATAGGTTCCCCCACTAGTTTTTCATAATGCTTCGCGCTAAAGGCGAGAACCTTCGAAGCAACCTTATTAGGATACGCATCCACGAACCCACCTACTTTTCCTCCTCCAATTTTTTGAATAAGCTCTGCAACGCGTCGAAGGGCGATTTCTGTCATATTGGGATCGATGCCATATTTAAACCGTTGAAATGCATCTGTTGTGAACCCAATTCTCCGTGTAGTGCGCACCACACGATCGGGATCAAAATTTGCCGCCTCGAGTAGTATGGTTTTTGTTGTATTGGTAATTTCAGCCGCCCTTCCCCCCTTCACGCCCGCTATCGCAAGAACCTCCTTGTGGTCTGCAATAACAACATCCTCGCCCGTAAGCTCAACATCTCTATTATCAAGCGTCGTCATCCTCTCCTTATCTCTTGCTCGTCGGACGATAATTCCCTTATCAAGCCTTTCATAATCAAAAGCATGCAGAGGCTGACCAAGCTCAAGCATTACATAATTTGTCGCATCAACAATGTTGTTGATAGATCGTAGTCCGCCCGCCTCAAGTCTTTCTTTAAGCCATACTGGAGAGTCCTTTATCTCAACACCCGACATAAGAAGCCCCGAATAACGCATACAGTCTTCTCCCTTTTCAATATGTACAGAGAAGTTCGTGGTCGTGTTTAATTTTTTACCTTTTTTGAAAAAATGATCTGCCTTGAAATCGCCTCCTGTTACCGCGCCAATCTCACGCGCAAACCCAACATAATTAGCAGCATCAGGAAATCGATTGGGTAATAATGCTACATCAAGGTACGCATCATCACCTTTCACCTCCACCCCTTCAACTTCGAGGCTGTGTAATGAAACCACATCCGCAAGCTCCTGCGAACTCAAAGAAATATCTACGTAATCTTTAAGCCAATTGATACTAAACTTCATATTTTTAAAATTGTCTGATAAATCTTAAATCTCCCGACCTGAATAATCGAATATCTGGAATTCCATACTTAATCATTGCGAAACGTTCTGCCCCAATACCAAAGGCAAACCCCTGTACATTTTTGGGATTATACTTCACCGCATCAAATACATTAGGATGCACCATGCCTGCCCCTCCAAGTTCAAGCCACCCAGAAAATTTACACAATTCACATCCTTTTTTCTTACACCTGGGACACGTAGCATCCACCTCTACTCCCGGCTCCACAAAAGGAAAATATCCTGGACGCAATCGTATCTCCACTTTTTGCGCAAAAAGACGAATGAAAAACGCCTCGATAACCGCCTTAAAATTTGCGAGCGTAACATCCTCACCCACTACTAAACCTTCAACTTGAGTAAACTGCATTTCATGTCGCGCGTCTGTGGCTTCGTATCTGTAGGTAGTGCCAGGTACAATAATTCGGAAAGGGGGTTCGTGCGTAAGCATATATCTGATCTGTACAGGGCTTGTGTGTGTTCTTAATAACAACCGTTCGGATTTTTGATTCCCTCGCTTAAGCCAAAATGTATCCCACATCTCTCGCGCTGGATGATTTGCAGGAATATTTAATGCGTCAAAATTATTAAATTCCGTCTCCACCTCAGGTCCCTCGACAACAGAAAATCCAAATGAAATAAAAATATCCTCAATCTCTTTTAAAATTAAGGTGAGCGGGTTAAGATGCCCAACCACAACTTTTTTCCCTGGAAATGTGATATCGAAAAAACGCTCCTCCTGTTTCTCTTTAAGTTCCCCAAGTCGATCTTTAAGCGCTGTCTCAATACGTCCACGTAAAACGTTTGACTTTTCACCAACATCGCGCTTTTCCTCTAAGCTCAGCTCAGAAAGTCCACGCAAAATACCAGTGAGATGTCCTTTTCTTCCGAGATACGTATGTTGTATCTCTTCCAATTCTTTGGCGGTACCCACACGTCCAATCTCCGCAAAGACTACTTGTTCGATTTCTTGTAATGTCATATATAGAAACAAAATATGTCTTAAGGATACCGGATTCTTATGCCCTCAACAACCATTGACTTAATACAAATTTCAAAGTAATATAAAGTATCTTGAAAAAGGAGGTCAAACTGCCAATGATTGCTCTTGGAATCATACTCGGAATTGTAGCAGGAATTTTCCTAAATGCTTCTACCTTATTTATTGTATCGGTAAGTGGATATATGTTATGAATAGAATGAGTGTTGCGGCAAGAAAAGATCCCAGCATCGTCCTCAACGCGTTTGGCATATATTTTTTAACACAATTGGGAATTATCTTTCTTATTATTTCCTGGCTTACATTTTTCGTAAAAGCATTTATCTCAATTCTCTAAAAAACATCCCCGCCTCAATGACCACAAACGGCTCTCACGCCGTTTTTCATTTTTCCATTGATTTATTTACAAAAATCGCTATTATATATCTAGTATGCATATGCGGGCGTGGTGTAGCCCGGTTAACACATCTCACTGTCACTGAGAAGATCGCCGGTTCAAATCCGGTCGCCCGCGCATAAAAAGAAAAACTGCTCCATGTCGAGTGGTTTTTCTTTGTCTCCATGAAACGACCGGATTTGAACGGGAAAGGGGTCGGGAAAACGGGAGTTTTCCCGTGGCGGAAATTTTAAAACCGAGGGGTTTTAAAACGAAGCTATCCTGAGCCGTGTCGAAGGAGAGCGAGTAGTGAAACTCCGGTCGCCCGCGCACCACCACATACCATCGATCACTTTTCGGTGGTATGTTATTTTATGATATACTAGAAGGTGTATTAACAACTAATAAAAAAATAATGTGATGACAACAAACAAAAAAATAGAGTGGTTGTTGCGTATTGGTGTTGCAGGAGAATTTACGGGTCATGGTCTCCTTGCTATCGAAGGAAAAAAGGATTGGATAGGGTGGATTAGCCAAATGATTGGTGTGGATACACCAACGGCTACCACTCTGCTACTACTCATTGGTATTTTCGATGTCGTTGTTGCGCTTACTGTTTTAATAAAACCAATACGCCCCCTGTTGCTTTGGGCGGCCTTTTGGGGTTTCTGGACGGCGCTTGTGAGACCCCTTGTAGGACAATCGGTATTAGATTTCATCGAGCGTTCCGCAAACTGGGCGGCGCCACTTGCATTATATTACTTCTACCAGAGAAATAATAAAAACGAATAGTACCTATCCGAACGCCCCCACCCGTCTGTCAAAAAAACATTAAATGGGCTTGTTTGGGGTTGCATGTAACATAAAATAACATGATTATCGACACACACGCACACATCTTCAACGAAGAGGTGTATCAAACTTATACAAAAAAATCAGCAGGAAAAATAAATAGAATACTTACTCTACACTTTTGGATTAATCTCAATGATATACAACCCACCAAACGAACACTTGAAGAAGTGTTAAGTTTTGCCGAAACAAAAGAAGATCTTTTTGTTATTGCGGCAATCAACATAACATACAGCGTCAAAGAACAACTTGAAAAAATAAAGGCCCTATTGGAAAATAAAAAGATAGTGGGGATTAAAATGTATCCAGGATATCAACATTTTTATCCATCAGATGAAATAGTGTTCCCTATTGCTGAGCTTTGTGAACAATATAATAAACCCCTCATATTCCACTCGGGTGACGTGTTTGATCGGTTGGGTACTGCTGAACTTAAGTATTCACATCCTATTCATGTCGATAGTCTGGCGACACACTATCCACAGTGTACTATTATAATTGCTCACTTCGGCTTCCCCTACCTCATGGAAACCGCAACAATCGTAAACAAAAACAAAAATGTCTTCACAGAAATATCGGGTACCATTGATACCCCTTCGCAAGATATAGTAGATACCTATACAAAAGATCTAAAACGAGTTTTTTCTTACTATCCGGCCATAAAACAAAAAATTATGTTTGGAACTGATTACGGCGGAGAACACACCCCCCTAAACCAAATTGATTCTTATATACAGCTGGTGGAAAATGTTTTTTCTACGGAAGAACAAGACAATGTCTTCCATAAACTTGCTGAAAAATTATTCTTTTCTTAAGCACAGGCGAGTTCTAGCACTGTTCGATAACCTCATAATTACTAGTGCCTGAGCTTGTCGAAGGCCTACGTTTCTTTAAGGAAACCCTTCGACTTTGCTCAGGGAATATCATGTTTCCGAACAGCGCCGCGAGTTCTTGCTAATTCCCACTTTTTGTTTAATACTAGAAACATCATCGCGGGTGAGTGAAACGGATATTTTATATCACACCAGGCTCATAACCTGGGAATAGTGGGTTCGACTCCCATCCCCGCAACTAAAGAAAAACACCCTGATTGTATCGGGGTGCTTTTGCTAAAACACATCTCACAATCAGATCCTCCTTAGAATAACAATGAACTAGTTACATTAATTAGCAAACCTTCATCTATTCGTCAAACTATCAAAAATCTAACGATCGTTTTAAATCTGACGCCTTGCTACTATGACGCGCCATAGTAGCATTCGTTTTTTTAATTTGTGGCGCGTGCATAGGCCATCGTACGCGGATTTCAATGAATAATTAAAAGCCGCATATTGTGCGGCATATTTTGAATTTATTTTTGTGATAGGTGAAGCATTTCTTGAACCAAAAAATGAGGAGTTCTCAAGATTGTTTCAGCGCGTACTCTAAGCCGTGGAATTTCTCTTACAATTCGTTGTATGATTCGCGATACTACCTCTCCGCGATGATCTGCTATAAGTTTTTTCCACGCATGCATTCGAAGCGAAGGTACGAATTTCATAATAACAAAGAGATCTTCTGCAAATACATTCATAGACAATACTCTCTCTGCAGCCTTTTTGCGTAATGGCGCCGTAGAATTCTCGATGATACCAAGAAATCCTCGACGTGATACTGTAGGATTGTTCAGAATCCTCTCCGTAACATGCCTTATCATCCTTTTTGATGTAACATACCCAAAAATGGCGAGAAGCACATATTCGTCAATATTCCGAGCAAGAAGAATACGAATAATCCTCTTTCGAAATTCAGGAAGGTGATGTAACGCATCCCGCAATACCTCGTTTGTTGGGTTTGTATTACAAAATTGTTTCCAAACCCTTCCCCGAAGTCTTGGTACATGCTCCATTATAAGAATAAGATCGTAGGAAGAAACCTCCTTGGGGAAAAGCCTTCTCGCGGCTCTTTCTGCTAGCACGGGAACTCCTATCACAATCGAAAAAAGTTGATGCCTCGAAAGATTGTTCTTAAGCATCGCCCGAGCGGCCTTCTCCTTTAATTCGGGGATACGCCTCAAAACAGTTTCGAGCGTTGCAACGTCGGGCTTCTTTCGCATTAACTCACACCATAGTTGATTTAATTTCTTTACCCTATCACCTTGATTCATTGTCTACTCACCTCCTCACAACTATCGAAGAACCAAAAGAAGTATATAGGATATCGAGACAAAACAAAAACTCCATATTGAGTGTGGCTGTCCCTCATATACATTCGGGACACTCAAATTTTCTATTCCCCTTGGTCATGAAAATTTGGTGTGCCAGGGGTGGGGATCGAACCCACGACCTCAGCGTTATGAGTGCTGTGCTCTAACCAACTGAGCTACCCTGGCTTGTGGGTATCGATACTATACAAAAAAAACAAAATTTCGGCAATAACCCTCAATCGATTAAGTTCATCTCTCGAAAAACTCTTTCGTAGATTCCAACAACCTCTACCGCCTCCTGATAGGAAAGAGCGTGATCTGGGCTATGTACAATATTATTCCTCACCTTGTGCGCAGACCATAATTCGTTAATACTCCTTAGCTGCGCCTTGGTAATTTTTTTTAATCGATCTGCCATAGTATCCCCCACATATCCCATTCTCTTTAATACTGTATCAAGTAGCTTATCGGCATCAATAATAGCAAGACGTAGATTCGCCTCGTCCCCCTTTTCCAATCGATCCCGTACCTCTTTCCATGCTTTAAGTACACGCTTTCTATCTACTTGTGCCATTGCCATCATATCACTTAGTTGTTCAGCTTGCAGACCAAAAACTCTCATCTTCATAACGAGCCATATAATTCCCGCAAAGAGTACCGCGGAGATAAAAGAAGAAATAAGTTTAAGAGTAAAAAGAAAAGAATCCGTAAATACAATACTACGAACGTAAAGTAAAAAATTTAATACCACAAGTATCCCATCCCGTATTGTGTAAAGTAATTGTGAAAAAAGAAGCATGTTTCTTAAATAATTATCAACAAGACTCTACTATGGTTTTCTCATACCATTTACTTACCCCTAGTAGTGTCGCTTCGTCAAAATGTTTTCCAATGAGCTGAACACCTACAGGAAGTTTGCCCTCAAGATTACACAAAGAACGCGAAGGAAATGACAAAGCAGGAAGCCCCGCAAGATTTACAGGGACGGTAAAAATATCCGAAAGATACATTGATACAGGATCCTTTGTCTTTTCACCAAACTTAAAGGCTTGTGTTGGGGTGGTGGGGGTAAGAATAACATCTACATTTCTAAATGCATTTATGAAATCTGTTGTAATGAGACTGCGCACCTTCTGTGCCTGAAGGTAATAAGCGTCATAGTAACCCGCCGATAACACGTAGTTTCCCAACAGAACTCTACGCTTTGGTTCCTTTCCAAAACCCTCTCCACGATTACGTTGGTACATTTCCCCCAGTAGTGCAGATTCGCCACGTGTTCCATAACGAATACCATCAAAGCGCGCGAGGTTCGAACTTACCTCCGCAGGCATAATGATATAGTAACAAGAAAGAGCATATTCCGTATGAGGAAGTGAAATTTCTTTAAACTTCATCTTAAGACTCTTAAGAACAGCTATTGAGTTATCAATTTCTTTCTGTGTTTCCTTTATAATACCTGGAATGAAATACTCCTTGGGTAGTCCGATGGTGAGCTCTCGTAAGGAGTCAAGGGAGAAATCATTTACCTGCTTTGCATGAAATTTAAAATCTTTTTTTGAAGTTCCATCGAGCGGATCATGTCCACTTATTACCTCAAAAGCAAGTGCCGCATCCATAGTAGTTCGCGCAAAGGGAGCGATCTGGTCAAGCGAAGAAGCCATAGCAATTAAACCATAACGTGAAACTGCTCCATACGTTGGCTTAAGTCCCACGAGACCACAAAACGACGCAGGCTGTCGCACCGATCCGCCCGTCTCAGATCCCAAAGCACATACTGCTTCTCCAAGCGTAACCGCCACCGCTGACCCAGAAGAAGAACCCCCCGGAACACGTGAAATATCGTGTGGATTTTTCGCAGGGAAAAAAGCAGAATTCTCACCCGATGATCCCATCGCAAATTCATCCATATTCGTCTTTCCCATTATTACCGCACCCGCCGATTTGAGTCTTTTTGTAACCGTTGCATCATAGCTAGCTATATAATCTTTAAGAATTTTTGATCCTGCCGTCGCAGGATGATTTACCGCCAAAATATTATCTTTGAGCGCAAAAGGGACCCCCCCAAGAAGCGGCAAATCGTCATTCTGTGCAATAGTGACGTCAATTTCCTGCGCACACTTCAAAGCATCATCATTCATGACGTGCAAATACCCGCCATATTCTGTATCTTTTTCTTTGATATGTTTTAGAACCTGTGTAATCAATTCAACCGCAGAGTACTCCTTCTTAAGAAGTGCGGTGTGTATTGATGCGATAGTTAAATCTCTAAGTTGCATATTATTCTGTAAACACCGGAGGTACCTCAAGATATCCGTCCTTACTTTTAGGAAAGGCGCGCGTAACACGTGCGGTTTCATTCACCTTATTTGATTTTCGTTCGAGATCAACAATATCGCTTCTTAAACAATTATAAAAAAACACACCTCCATTCATGGGCCCTACGTCTTTCGTATCTACTTCATTCAGTTTTTTTACGTATTCCAAAATCTTCTCAATATCTTTCGCAAGCGCCTTTTTTTCTACTGCGGTAATCGCGATACGCCCTAGTTCAGCATAGTGTTCAACATCTTTTCCTGTAATCATATAATTAGGACATTAGCTTTTAGGACATTAGCTTTTAGGAAGATCTTGGCACCTAAAAAACTAAAACCTAATCTCTAATACCTTGTTACGATTATTGCACAAATCCTTTCCCAATACAAAAACTAGTCTTGTATTTCCCCAAAGGACATGATTAGAATGAACTCATGAGACCCATTACCGTACCCGATCCGCTTCTTGGTGAAATCGACATTACCGATGTCGCGCCTATTATTGATTCGACGCATTTTCAACGCCTTCGCAGTGTAAAACAACTTGGCACAACCATCTACCTTTATCCCAACGCAACCCATAGTAGATTTGCGCATTGTATCGGAGCCTATCATCGCGCAAAACAAAGAATAAAATCGTGGCATGATACTCCACGTGATTACAAAAAAAGGGGTATTAACGCCCTCTCGACGCAAGAGGAACGAAATATTACCATTTACGCTCTCACACACGACATCGGACATGGTCCCCTAAGCCACGTTATAGAAGAAGTTACAAGCTTTAACCACGAAGAAAATGGAAAACATGTTATTAAGGATGGAATTAAGAAAGCTATTGGTACATGCGGAGGAAACCCAACCATTATTCATGACATGCTCGCAAAAAAACATCCTCTGGGTCGCATTGTAGATGATAAAGTTCTTGGTGTAGAAAAATGGGATTATCTCGAAAGAGATCTTCATTTTTCAGGTGCAGGCGTACTCGCGCCACCCCATCTCAAAGACATCGAAAAACATGTAGTATGGTACAAAAACCAACTCATGATTACCTCGGAAGCAGTACATCCCGTACGCAATTTAATTCTTTTTTATTGGAATGCCTACAAAGAAGTATATTTTAGCCCAAAATCACTTTTTTATCAGCGACTTTTCCAAAAAATGATCCACAAAGAACTTACTTCAGGTACCCTCAAAGAAGCAGATCTCTGGAATCTCAACGATGGAGAGATAGAAGGACGTCTTAAAACATCATCCCACGAAGAGGTGCGCACCCTCTTTGAACGCGGTATGCAACGCACCCTACATCGTGCAATGGTATTCCGACTTGCCCCCTACCTCCACGAAGAACATTGCGAAAAAAATGTACACCTCTCTCCCTCAAACACCCCATTTCTTACAGCATTCGAGAATTTTGATGCAAAGATACTTGAAAAAATAGAACAAGAAATTGCAAACATTGCTAACATTAATCCTATCGACATTTTGTTTGTACCTGTAAGCAAGGCGTCTCATAAACGATTTTCTCCCCACACCGTCCCAGTTCTTATGCAAAATCTAAAGGAAACCGTCGATCTTTTTGATCACTATACCGACATGCGACCCACACTAAAAACACACGAGGAATCATTCCTTGCCACCCGCATCTTCTGCAATCAAAAATACATTCCAAAACTCACCAAAAAAGCAGAAGAAATAAAAATGCTTCTTACTACCTATCAAAATAGGAATGAGTGAGGTTCAACCTCACTCATTCCTATTTTACTGAACTCGAAAGCGTCTCAACTGGTTTACAGACATTAGCGGGCGCCTCCTTTACATAAAGCAGGTCCACCACGTTTCCCACCCTTCCTGCACTGTCTGAAACAGAAAGTTGTATAAGTTTGACGCCACTTGATGTTGGTTTAAATAATGCAAGCTCTGCTGCGACAGCTCCTGGCTGTACACCTGGAATAGCTTGTAATTTTCTTGAGGTAATCCTGGCACCCGTTGAAGGAAGAGACGCATCTCTTACATACACCCCTACTCCGACTGTGGGTTGAACCTCCTTACAAGGTTTCCATGTAATAGCATCGAACGAACATACCAGTTTAGGTTTAATATTCGCCTTAATTCTAAATGATATCCTCCCCTTTTTCTTATTCCCTGCCGCATTAGTATTAGTAAGAGTAAGCGTGTGGGTGCCTATACTTCGATTGGAAACAAGCTCAGAAAGATTTTTATCACAAGGAATGTTTTTTTGTTTTTCACTATCTATCTGGACAGCACATGAAACATAGGCACCATTTTGTGGAGAAGAAATAACACTCAGAGAACCTACACCTCCCGCTACTACTCCCTGATATCCAACACAAGAACCAGGATTACACGAAAGTTTAATAATCGATGCTTCAATTTTTGTTTTTTGGATGGTAGGAACAATTGACGCAATAGAGGCAAGTGCTGCAGTTACAGGTGCATTCACACTCACGGTAACACTTTGATACGCTGACCATCCTCCTGCGCCATGACAACGTATTGAAAAAGTCGTCGTAGTGGTAAGATTTTGACTGACAACATTTGAGCCCGAGGTTGCTTTGTTTCCACTCCAACCGTTTGAGGCTTCGCAATAATCAACACCCGTACCTGCGCTATTCCACGAAAGATAGGTTGGGGTGTTGTATGACACCGTAGTTGGAGTTGCGGTAAAACTTGAAAGAGCTGGTGCTGAAGGCGAAGTAACATTGACTGCTACCGTCTGATAGGGTGACCACGTCCCCCCTCCATAACAACGTATTGAAAAGGAGGTGGACCCTGTAAGATTTTGTGTTGCAAAATTACTACCGCTTGTTGGCTTCTGCCCACTCCAGCC
>JACRHX010000045.1 GCA_016211955.1 Parcubacteria group bacterium
CTTTAATATGTTTTGAGAGATCGCCCACAATAGTTTCTTTTTCTGTGCGTGTTAGTGGCATGTTATTAGGTTTTAGGTTTTTCCACCCGAGGCGGATCAGCCTCTGGCTGAAGTAATTAGCTTCTAGGGACGACCCAAAAAATACAATAAAAAAACGGACTTTAAATCCGTAGACAATGACTGCATCCGAGTGCGCTTGGCACGCAAGACATAATCATCCTCGGCGGGCTTTATGCCTTTTCTCGGCAACCCACGTTCTACGGATATAAGGATAGTACCAAATACAAAAAAAAAGTCAAGAAAAGAAGGCGCTGTTCGATAACCTCATAATTACTAGTGCCTGAGCTTGTCGAAGGCCTACATTTCTTTAAGGAAACCCTTCGACTTTGCTCAGGGAATATCATGTTTCCGAACAGCGCTAGAAAAGAAAAACCCGCATGAGGGCGGGTATATATACTATTTTATCTCAAAGGGATGTCACCATAACGAGTAAGATATTTTGCAACTCCTACTACCGTAGACTCAGTAAGCTTATCTGCGTCAACAACACGTCGATCGATAGGATGTATAACATCATCGAAGAATTCAATAGTATCGCGAAGCAATTTACCTGATTTTGGATCAACCCATACATCCACCACTACCGGCCCATGATCTACAACCTTATTGATCTTATTCTCAAAAAGCGTCGTCTTGAGCATTGCACCAAGCATAACACCAACGTATGTTCTATTAAATTGTGGGAAATGAATTGCCGCAGCGGTATGAAAGTTTCCTACAAGCTCAAGCACAATATCCAAAGGATGTTTACGTGATACGTGACTTTCAATAACCTGCTGAATACGAGCACTCTTCGTCTCTGCTCCACCCTTATGGGGGTGGGTGACACCAACACCAATACCATTAAGTACAATAAATTCTGTCTCGCCCACCCTTTCAATACTCTCTTCAACCAATGCACTAAGCACACTAATAGGCACCCCAGGAACGCGCTCGGCAACACCAAGAAGAACAGTTGACACAATCTCTTTATGAAAATCTCGAAGAGGCAAGCCCTGCTTCTGATAATGCATCCACATGTCATGGTTACCAAGACAATAGATAAATTTCATCAAACACTTCCGAACAAGCTCTTCTGGAGAAAGATTCTCTGCTTTATACTTCGCAAGTCTTCTGTCAAAAATCTGCAAAAGAACATTCGCATGAATCTGTCCTGCCTTAATACTCTGTTTATCATACGTATTCAGTGTTGGGACCAATTCGCCACTATATTCAAAGTTGTGAGCAAGGCCTTGGATAATATCACCACACCCAAAGAGGGCATCCGCATCCTCAGAAAGTTCGGGAATAAGATGTTCAAATGTTGCATAAAGCGTCTTGATTGCACCCACATGCAAACATGCATATGCCACCACACGAATACGCCTTGCGCGCTCCATCAACGTTTTAAGATTAGCCTTCATCCCGTATTCAAGCTTTTTAGAAAGCTCATAGCGATTAATCTCTGGTTTATATACTGCAAACCCACGAGAAACGAGTGCATCAAGATTCTTTTTAAGATGTTCCTTTTCTTCAGCAATCTTCTCGGGTGTCTTTTTTTCAAGACGGAATCCATAGAGGCGATTATAAAGAGTGTCAAATCCCTGGCTATTTTTACTCAAATGCAACAAAATCCGTTTCTTTTCAGTAGGCATATCTTCAGGAATAAGTGACTGACGCTCAGCACTTACAAAAGGACGAAAATCGAATGTATCAAGGGCATATTTAATCGAACTACCCTCTTTTCGCATAGACACCACAATGCATCCAACCATGCTTTCGGTCGTTTTCACCCGATTAATTTTATAGAGAGCAGGGACCGAAATGGTAGGAATACCCTTATAGGAGGGAATATCCACTCCCGATCCTGTACACCCCGCCAAAATCAACGCGGGTCGTTCTCCCGTAAAGGTTCTCCCTGCAAAGGGGTTTGCAAGACGCTGAAGAAGATTAGAAACCAGTCTCGAATACCAAGGCTTATTTTGAGGAACAAGAACACGAATTTCCGTTGGCTCTGGCCACTGAACAGGAACACGAGGTTCCGAGTCATCGAGATACAGGCGAATATCCCTTTCTTTTTCATTTCTTATCTCAAAAAGGCGAATAAGAATCTCTCTGCAAATACTTTCTCCATCAGCGGCATCATAGGCAGGTGCAGGAGAATAAATAACATGATAGTTAACACCCTCCCCAAGAACTGGCAAAAATGCACTAAGCTCTTCTGCCCAATCATCAACAAATTTCGCTCGACACTCTTCCTTCTCATATTTATCCTTGATACCATTTTCTTTGATCTCGCTCGCAAAAAGACTCTTGAGATATTTTCCAGCAAGCATGCCACCAGCAACAATTACTGACTGAACACCCTCCATCTCAACAACGTCCTTAACTAAACCCATAAGATATTTACGATTTACACTCGGATCAGGAAAATTAAGCTGAGAAATAGCAAGAAACTTCCATCTCTGTATCTTTTTC
>JACRHX010000046.1 GCA_016211955.1 Parcubacteria group bacterium
CTTGTGAGACGCACCGACATAGACTGTGGCTTTTTACGCGATGGCACCCCCGCTGTTACAGCCTTTGCTTCCATAATCATCTCCTGTCAGTGAGAAATTGGTTTTTGACAAGATTACTTTTCTAAACAAAATGATACCCTATATAAAATAAAAAAGGAAGTGGGAACTGCTCTGCCCTGTCTGCATAATAAGCTCACGACCGTGAGCTTATTATGCAGACAGGGGAGCCGAGGAAGCTAGGGAAAACACCGAGCACCATTATTCTGGTACTCGGTGTCAGAGTTGTTTAAGAACCCATCCACTATCTCGTAGTACCCGTATCATAAACCATTATTTTTAGGCGAAAAACGAGTCGGAGTACTCACCATAATGAATTATGGTGAGTACGAGACGAAGTTTTGGAGCCCAAAATAAGGGTTTAAGAGATGGGGGAAGATGGTGGATGGGTTCTAAGGGTCTGTTTGAGCGGGGGGCAATTTTGATGCCGATAAGAAACCACCTTGCCTTCTCCGTCTCTATGGACTACGACATTATCTTTTGCAGTATCCATCATCCGAAAACATCTCTCGCAAAGATGGTGATGCCACCTTAGGATGAGTGGGAGTTTTGTTTTTAGATAACCGCGAGATTCGGCTATTTCCGCGACCGAATTCCAAAAACAATCCATGTGGTAGAAATCCAAGTAACCGTCTGGATCATTAAAAATTGCGATCGGATCATCTTGATCAATCGCTTTGAGGCATCGCGAGCAATACTCGGGGTCATGGTCGTGGGGAGCGTGATGCATGTTATCCCCCCTTTCTTTTTTTCATCTCTGGGTAACTATAGCCATGATTTATTGCGACTATCGCGAATTTTTCAAATAAGCACTTCTCATGATAATAGCGCGGCACCCGCACCACCTCATCGATGATTGCCACTGGTGCGTCCAGCGCTATCTCATGAAAACACGCCGAACAGATATCCGGGTGATACTCATACTCAGCCATGATTATCTCCATTTTTAAATTAAAAGAAATTCTACTTTTAATGGTACCAAAGCTTCCCACCAGAGTAAACCCCGTCCCACTAGAAGTTCTTTTTCAAATAATGTCAATGTGGACTTTTTCTTAATTACATCTAGAATAAGTGGAGCAATTATCGTTCTTTTAAAACGAAAACTATCACGAAGAAAGGAGCACAAAATGCCCACCCCAAAGAACGTTCCCGGGAAACACGGATATTGTCCAAGGTGCGGAAGCGATGACCTCTTTCATGGGGGTCAAACGACTAACTACACAAAAAAAGCGAGGTATAAATGCAAAGGTTGCGGGTATCAAACAACATCTCCCCTCGCAGAAAAACCGAAGTCAAAAGTAAAGATGCGGACATCCCTCCCCAGGAAGGAAGTTTACATCTTTACAGCAGCACAAAACGCAACACCGATACATAAACCATTTTGGGCAAACCTCCTGCAACTGAAAAAATATCGCAAAGCTGATCTCGAGGTTCTTCCTGGTCGCTATAAAAATCCTACCAGCCAATGGACTCAGGGTAACGATGATCATGAATGGTGGGCCGACGAGGTGAAGGACTACCTCTTTTCTGCACGAAGAAAGATCACCGAGCGTCTTGTGGTTCTTGGCGACCTGAAAATCGAGTGGGCTTCAAACAACCCACTCCTTGGGATGGACGCATTCACCAAAAACATGTGCGGTGTCGTCGGTCACGGAAAGCGCGAGCTCAACTCGATCGCAACACCGCAGCACAAGCACTCAAAAATCATGGTTACGACGGGTGCCTGTACGATACCAAACTACACCGACACAAAACGCGGAAAGCTTGGCGAGTTCAACCATTGCCTGGGCGCGATCATTATTGAGGTCGATGAGGGTGCGTTTTACATTCGCGAAATCAATGCGGATGCGCATGGTAATTTCATTGACCTTGATATGGAGTTCACACCTGAAGGTGTCCTGCCTGCAAAGCGAGCACTCTCTCTCACGATGGGTGATACGCATCATCGATTCATGTCCCCCCATGTTACAGAAGCAACATTCACTGGTAAGGCCAACATGCTCGAGGTGCTGAAGCCACGATATCTCTTCTGGCACGACTTGCTTGATTTCCATTCACGCAACCATCATCACCACGATGATTGGTTCACGAAATTTGCAAAATGGAAAGAGGGTCGCGAAAATGTGCGCGCCGAGGTCGAAGAGGCTCTTGATTTTGTTGCAAAAATGACCTCGTGTAGCACGAAGTCAATCATTGTTTCGAGTAATCACGATCGCGCAATGCTTCGGTGGCTCAAAGAAGGAAACTTCAAGGATGACCTCGTGAATGCAGAGTTTTATCTTGATCTCACGAAGATGGTAATGAGAACAGCGCGCATGACGGAGAAGGGTGCTGAGTACGATGACCCTTTCATTCTCTATGGGAAAAAGTATCTTTCAAAAAAGAACGTGCGGTTCCTAAGGCAGAACGAAAGCTTTGTTCTCGCTGGAGTGGAGCATGGTTTCCATGGAGACCTCGGGCCCAACAATGCGCGTGGCACCACGAGGAATCTATCAAAAATCGGCGCCAAGGTGACAAAGGGGCACAGCCACACGGCACAGATTGTGGGCGGGTGTTACAGTACTGGAAGCAGTACGGGGCCGCTTGAGTATGAGAAGGGCGGACCAAGCAGTCACTCGAATGCGCATGTTGTTGAATACGCAAATGGGAAACGTTCGCTTCTCTTTATCATCAATGGTCGCTACTGCCTAAAAAATCGAGTTCGGAAAACACAGAAGTCTCCTGCAAATGCAACTCCGCGATAGTAATTCTTAAAGCCCCTGATCCTGGGGGCTTTTTTGTTGGGGTTGACTTTTTTATTGAGGCATGCTAATTTGTGTTTACAAAAGTAGTAGGAAGGGGTTGGAGGAAGAATCAATTTTTCACAAGCTAGTCTGTCGCTATATTTTGTATATTAGTAGGATTAAATAAATAAATAGTTTATATGAAAGGAACAATTAAAAAAGTTACTGACAAGGGTTTTGGTTTTATCACTGCAGAAGGTATGGAGAAGGATCTCTTTTTCCACGCTAACTCACTCGTAGGCACATCATTTGATGATATCCGCGAGGGTGATGAAGTAACTTTTGAAACTGAGGATTCTCCAAAGGGAATGTCAGCAGTAAACGTAGAGCGCGTATAATAATGCATTCAACAAAACCCCCATTGGCTTACAGCCGATGGGGGTTTTGTTTTTTTACCCTATCGGGAGTGTGATAGAAAATGTCGTGCCCTTCCCCTCTTCCGAATTAAACCAGATCCTGCCACCGAGCAGGGTGATGTACGCTTTTGCGATATAGAGACCGAGGCCATCGCCAACATTTTCTTTGCCGTGATTGCTTGCGCGGAAGAACTTGGTAAAGATGAGCACTTGCTCTTCTTCGGGAATCCCAAATCCATGATCAATGATCTCAATTAGAAGATCCTTCTCTTTTACCGTGGTTGC
>JACRHX010000007.1 GCA_016211955.1 Parcubacteria group bacterium
ACGACAACACAAGTAGACAATGAAAAAAGTGAAACAAAGTATCTATGTCGGAATGTAATGATAAAAGGGATACGTACACATCTTGAAGTAGTATCTGCATACACACAAAAAGAATAAGCAAGTAATGTATAAAAAAAACCTATAAATATTACGCCACCCGACATGCTAAAAAAGAAAGAATAGATACACCACACAGCAATCAAAAAACAAAGTCCTAGATATTCTAAAAAATATTCTTCCTGCGACACGCGACGCAATCCTCGAAAAAGCACAATAATAAAATATAAAAAAGAAAAAAGAAAAACAAAAAATCCTAATATACCCAAATCATTAATTACATCGAGCCATAACGTATATGGATGCTCGACTACCTTATTCCACGTAGATTCGCTATTCATCTGTGGAACACGAAAACGACCCGATGAATAAGAAAAAGTGTCGGGTCCGAATCCTGTCCATCGTCGCTCGTGAAGCCCTTGGGCAATAATTGCGCGTGAGGAGGAGTAGCTGAGATGTACCAAATCCCCTTTCAAAAAACTAACATTCCAACCCATGGCCAAAACAAAGAATTCAATCGCAACAAGAATGCAAAGGGATGCACAAACGATTCGAAAGTAAAAACGGAAATCTTCTCTTCGTTTGATTGATGCACGAAAGACAATATAAAAAATACCACAGGTAGCAATACTTAAAAATCCTCCTGAAGGATTCGTAAAATAACCCAATATGCTTCTCCATACATCAACACTGGTGTACGTTGAAACAGCAACGCACCACAAAAAAACCAGCATTAAAATATCAAACAACGACCACCGTAACTCGAGAACACCATCACGTAGGCCACGTATCATCCACACGATAAGAATACATAGCGTAAGCCCATAGAATAATAACCATTTATCAAAAATGAACCAGAAAGAATCAAACGAGGTGACGAAGAGAGAAACTACAAAAAACGTAATCCCGAAAAGGATACGCAATACAGTATCACAAGAAAAAGAAAACAGTGTGAACATCCTACTTCTATTGTAGGAGATAGATTTTATTGGAGCAAGAAAGAAAGAAGGGATGGCCACGTCTGCACATGCACATATGCTTCATCCTCTTTAAAAACCCCGAGATGGTCAAAAAGAAAAGAATGCGAAACCTCAACAACACGTAGTACATCGCGCTCATCATCAGTATAGTGAGTTACCCCAAGGTGACGTGCCCGTTCATTTTTTTCCTTTGGCTCATTCACAAAAAAAGCATTACCCTCATTAAAAAAAGTGGGCCATAATCCGTGTACTCTTAAAAGCTCGATGGCCATAGTAGGATTTTTTCTTCGTGAAATCAAAAAAAGAGGAGTTTGCGAAGCAGTAATTTCGCGTAATGCTTCTTTTGCACCAGGCATAACCCCAGAAAGCAATCCCGTTATGGGATCATCGTAAAGCCTTCTTTTCAAGATATCAAGCTGGTCTCCTGGAATAATATTTCTAATTACCTCAGCCGGAGTTTCTTCCGGTTTCAAATCAAAACCAAGCTCTTTCGCAAGACGCATTTTCATTTCAGTATGATCAATAATCACTCCGTCCATATCAAACCCAAATTGTTTTACCCCGTTAGAAATTTTACGCTGCGAGCCCTCGCTATTTCTAACGGGGTTTACTAAAATGTTATGAGACATATTTAAAATAATACCAAAGAAACAAAAAACATCAATCCCGTTAGAGGTCGCGAGGGCTCGTCCCGTTAGAAATAAAAGCGCTACAAGCTTTCACGATTTCTAACGGGACTCGCAGCGCCTCTACCTCTAACGAGAACAACCGTCAATCTTGTTTTTAAAAATCAATATGCTAAAAAACAACTAGCATCTTGTCATGCCAGAGGCAAATCCGCCTTCGGTGGAAAAAAGGGGGACACGAGGATGGCAAGTTGGAAAATTAATATAGCAGAATTTAAAGACCGCCTTAAAATTGTATGAAAACTCGAAAGCGTTTTCTCTCTGCCACGTATCTCAGAAATAACCCAAGTAATACCATCGCGAGACATCGCCACGATACACTCAATCGTCCCCATGGAAAAAAGTTTTTTGCTCCACATGCTTCATCTCGTAAAAACAAAAGATGGGCAAGATCCATTCAAAAACGCCGCAATTCGACTTATCAAACTCGATCCACACATCACAAGAGTCGGACAACGTTTTATCTATCGAGACAAATATGTAGCATTCATGGAAAACGTGCCAGGAATCTTTAGCAATTTTCTTATTCCGTGCGGACTCGGAGATCTTGGTGCTTATATGATATTTGGCCTGGATAAAAACGATACTCCCTCTCTTGCACTTTATGTCCCGCCCCTTGTCGAACGTCACGGTTCCCACTACGTTCTTATGGATGGAATACACAGGAACTATATCGCCCGTCAACAAGGAAGCACCCCGAACGTTATTGTTATTTATGACGTCTCAGTTCCGTTCCCCTGTGAAGCAAAAATTTGGAAAGCAACACAAGTAATACCCCTCGCTGATCGCCACGTAGAAGTGAAAGATCGATTCTTTGACCTCAATGATCAGCTCATGCGAGATCTTAAGTATCTTGGCATAGATGGATAGGAGGAAAAAAACATGAACGATGAACAGCTTGTTGAACACGCCAAACAACTCCTGAATCACCTTAAGACAGATCTTCGTTATGATAGTGTACGCATCCCCCGCCCCTTTTTTATTGAAT
>JACRHX010000047.1 GCA_016211955.1 Parcubacteria group bacterium
GGTTTCCTTTCCGCCAGGGGCGGATCAGCCTCCGGCTGAATGGTAGGCCTTCGATATACTCAGGCACTATCTATTTTTTTACTCAGTCTTGTGAGCTGATACACCTGTTTTGCAGAAGACAGTACTGGGAACATTCACCGAACGGAATTGTTGACCGTTTTAGCGTGGTTCCGCCTCCGCCGGTTGGCGGGGATGGCGGAGGCGGATAAAACGGTAAACACCTCGGAGTCCCGTTAGAGGTCGCGAGGGCACGTCCCGTTAGAAATAAAAGCGCTACAAGCTTTCGCGATTTCTAACGGGACACGCAGCGCCTCTACCTCTAACGGGACGAGAATGAGTGAGGGAATGTTCCCTGTACTGTCAAAACATTATATCCTCCTCGGCTCTTGCATACGAATGTATTTCTTTCGGCGTAAACCAGAGTTTTATCTCTTGTTCGGCCTCTGCTGTATTTCCTGAGGCGTGCACAATATTACGCACTCCCCTTTTTTGTGCATTCGCAAGAAGTGGTGAATCTACCGAATAATCACCTCTCAGTGTTCCCATATCAGCTTGTGAAGGAAGGGTCCCTCCTGTGATTTTTCGTACCATCTCAACCGCATGAAGCCCCTGCACTACCATTTTAATAACAGGCCCTGATGCCATAAAGTCCACTATCCACTCGTGTACCATCTTTCCTATCTTTACAGCATCATCAGTCCCCATCTCGTGGACAGGATCAAGATTATACTTTTGATACGTAGCAAGAGTTTTTTCTCCCATTGCGCGTAAATTTGCATCTGATGCAGAATAATGTTTTGCAAGGTCTTTTTTAGACGCCTGAAACATCTGCATCGCTACAATCTTTAACCCACGCTGCTCAATACGTTTAATAATCTCGCCAACTAGCCCTCGTTTTACACCATCAGGTTTTACAATTACGAGCGTTCTTTCCTCCTTCAATAGTAATTTTGCCATACCAGGTAGTAGAAATTCGACTTTTCGCCAAAAGCGAAACCGTCTTTTGTAAATTAATAATAATTATTTCTTTGCTAATAACTTTTAACTATGCTGAAAAATGAATCGAGCGCACCTGTCGAATTTTCACTACCTGGCATATTTTTATTTTTTCTTTTTAGTTTTAATTTCTAATGAAAGCTCCTTGAGTTGGTCTTCCAAAACAGTAGACGGTGCATTCATCATCAAATCTCTTCCATCTCCCGTTTTTGGAAAAGCAATGACCTCTCTAATGTTTGGCTCATTATGAAGGAGCGTAACCAATCTATCAAGCCCCCAGGCGATACCCCCATGCGGTGGGACACCATACGAAAACGCCTGCAACATGTGACCAAAATGGTTTTTAATTCGATCTTCGCTAAAACCCATAATTTTAAATACCGCTTCAAGCGCTTCTGGCTTGTGGTTCCTAATACTTCCGCCCCCAATTTCGAATCCATTTAATGCAATATCATATTGTGTAGTGAGAATCTCTGGAATATTTTTCCCAATAAGAAGATCAGTCATATATTCCAGTTTTGGAGCTGAAAAAGGATTGTGCGTGAACGTCCACCCACCATTATCTGTCTTTTCAAAAAACGGAAAATCAATTACCCAACAAAATGCCAAAAGATTTGGATCGTCTTTATCTTTACGCATGTCTGGTCTATCCGTTCCATACTGCTCCATCGCGTCTTTGTAGGATATCCGTGGAAAGGGAGTCTCCTGAATTTTTTTGTGCGGAAAAAGAGTAGTAACAAGCCTGATAAGAAGTTCCTCGTTTAGTGACATTACATCCTCACGTTCTATAAAGCTCATCTCAAGATCCAGCTGGGTAAACTCCGGCTGACGATCGCCACGCGTATCCTCATCACGAAAACATCGCGCAATTTGAAAATATCGTTCCATTCCTGCAACCATCAAAAGTTGCTTATACTGTTGAGGGGATTGTGGAAGCGCATAGAAATTTCCAGGATCAACGCGTGAAGGCACAAGATAATCACGCGCCCCCTCAGGTGTTGATTTACCCAAAATAGGAGTTTCAATTTCAACAAAATCTTGTTCCACTAAGAAATTTCTTATAAATGCGTTGATCTTTGAACGATTGCGCATATTGCGTTGAAGTCGATCGCGCCTAAGGTCGAGATAACGATACGTCATACGCACCTCTTCATTTACCTCCATACCGTCTGCGATAATCTCAAAAGGTGGTGTCTTAGCCTCTGCAAGTATCTCAAGCCCCTCAACAAGCACCTCATGACCTCCTGTAGGCAAGTCACGATTCACCATCTTATCTGGACGCTTATTCACCTGTCCCTTAATCCTAATCACCCATTCTGGGCGTAACTTGCTAGCAGACTCAAAAAGCTCTTTATTCCCACCAAGAAAAACAAGCTGGGCGATACCTGTCGCATCACGCAAATCAATAAAAATAATTTTTCCATGATCCCTACGAATAGAAACCCACCCAGAAAGCTCAACACTCCCCGTTTCCTTAGTAATAATATCTTTTATCCAAATTCTCATATTTGTGTGTCTTAACTATAAAATATCGTACCCAAAAAAGCAAAATACTCCTGTCATTCCCGCGTAGGCGGGAATCTAGTCATCGTGTCATCACGAGCTTGTCAAGGGTGCACCATATATTCAAAACACTATGCGGTCACACAGTGTTTTAAAAAATGACCAATATTCGAAAACACGGATAGTATGATATCTCATACCACCCAATACCTCTCACTATCTTTGTGCATTATCAAATCCCTGACGATCGTCGTATTTTTGATAATGAGTGATTAAAATTTCAAAATTTGGTAGTAAGTATCTAGCTCACTGAAAACAAAAAAACCGCCTTCGTTCGTCACGGCAAACTACGGCGAGGCAAAAGGAGGAAATACCAATGCAGATTAGCAAAAACAGTTTGCACTATCGATGGATGAAGTGGGTGTACGGCTGGTATTCACTCAATCCTGTACCAAACAATCTGTGTAGTTATTTCTGGAAACTTCTCTTTAGTCCAGTTCCGTGTTTCTTCACCATGCTTATCTGTATCTTTTCAACAGCCCTCTCTCTCATGCTTGCCCTATTCTGGTGGATTGCAGGATTTAAGCCAAACTTTTATTTTGCAAACCTAAAGAATTCGCATCGTTATGGAGACCCCACAACGACCTTTTCTTGCGAAAACCATAAGGAAGATCTTTATGGAAAGAATATGGGAACGAAGTCTCTTGTGGCGCCGTGGGAGGTTCTTCTGGTGCTTGGCGGAATTATTCTCATGGTCACGTCGATCAAACTATCACTGATTATTCTTGGAATTGGCGTCTGTCTCTGGCTTCTTGTTCTTCTTGCGATGCGCGGAGGAAAACTCGTAGGACCATTCTTCCATGTAGACTAAGCAAAAAAGAAACGCATAGTGGCTGGATTCCTGCCCGCGCGGGAATGACAGAGAGAAAAAAACAAAGCCCGCAATTGCGGGTTTTTAATTTACTCGTTTCTAAATCACTGTGCGTCAACTGCAATTTTTCCTCCTGGCGTTATGGTGACCATCGCTCGCTCCTGATCTGTTCTAAACAGCTGTTCGGTGTGAGCAATTAGAATATTTAAAATTTCTTTTTTGGGATGCCCATAATTATTCTTCCCCACCTCAATGACGCTTACTTTTGGTTTAATCATGCCCATAAGCTCTTCATCAAGACCTGTTTTTGACCCATGGTGAGGAACCTTTAAAATATCTACCGCGAGAAACTCCTGGGGAATGCGTTTTA
This sequence comes from Parcubacteria group bacterium, assembly GCA_016211955.1. Classification (GTDB taxonomy): domain Bacteria; phylum Patescibacteriota; class Minisyncoccia; order UBA6257; family JACRHW01; genus JACRHW01. The sequence goes on from JACRHX010000047.1 coordinate 3,741, forward strand.
ATATCTCTTTTGGTACATCAGCGGTAAAAAGAAAAGATTTTCCCGCAAACTCTACACGCGCCACAATGCCCGAATCGTTTTTATCCTTTGCATTTTTTACCTCTGCATCGTTCTTTGGACTCAACACAAGCATGTGCATCCAAGAAATATCAAGCGTGACTCCCGTATGCAACACAACAGGATTCAAACCTTGTTCACGCAATGTCTTTTTGAACACCCCGAATGTCTGCGTATCATTTTCATCTCCATTTCCAAAAACATAGCCAACACGATACGTTCTTAAAACATCAATAAACCCTGCAAAGTGATCACTTTGTGGATGTGTTACCAAAATCGCATCGATACGCCTCGCCCATGGAGGCAAGACATTTCCCAATTCGCTCGCGGTTCGTTTGCCTGGGCCCCCATCAATAAGAAAACGTTTACCATCTGGTGTAACAAGAAGCGTAGCATCTCCCTGTCCAACAGAAAGAAAATATACCCTTAGATCCGGAGAAAAATAGAAAGAAATGATTGAAACGTAAAGCCAAACATCAAAAACAAGGACTAAAAAAAGAATACCAAAGAGGTGTTTGTCATCTTTCATAGAATTACTATAAATTACAAAACATCTCTTTCGAACCATTCCGCAGGCGCGGAGCCGGAGTGTTGAGAACCCCGAATCACAATGAGTTGGGTTGACAACGAAGCGTCTGCGGATGAGTGAGGATACCGCTGGGTATCCGAACGTGTGAAAAAGAGATGTTTTGTAATTTATAACTATTCGCTTTCAACGACGGCCCTAAAGTACAATAAACAGCTACGTTTCCATGAAACAAAGAGATCCTTAAACAAACGGTGAGATTCATTCTTGAACTCCACAATAGGATCATGTTGGCCATAGGCACGAAGCTGTACCGACTCTCTCAATTCATCAAGCACGTCGAGCTGATCCATCCAAAGTTGATCAAGCGCGGTGAGAAGAAGTGATTTTAAAAATACTGGTTTTTTGTCTTCAATGCGATGAGTAATAAACGCCTCTTCTATCTTTCGAGAAAATAATGATTGCAGTGCCTTACGAGATTCTTCGTCCTCTCTCCCTACATGATCCTCAATACATTTTTCAATTTCCTTAAGAACAGACTCTGCATTATCAATGATACGGTTCGAAGCACACATTTTTACAAATTCTTCAAAGTTCCATTCTGATAAGGGTCCCGCAGTCTCAACCCGCACGAACTCCTTCATGGCGTCCATCAGAGTATCTTCAAATTCAGGAGCAACAAAATCATTAGCCATTCGCAATATGTCATCTCGCTTTTTATATACTGCGTAACGTTGTTTATTTAATACATCATCATATTCAAGTGTTCGTTTTCGCGCATCAAAATGAAACCCTTCTACCTTTGACTGGGCAGCTTCGATCATGCGTGTTACAAGCGGTGATTCGATAGGCATCGATTCAGGCACATTCATGCGCTGCATCATCTCTTTGAGTTTTTCACCCCCAAAGATTTTTACTAAGTCATCATCAAGTGAGATAAAAAATCTACTTTCCCCATGGTCTCCCTGTCTTCCACTACGTCCCCTTAATTGATTATCAATGCGTCGCGATTCATGCTTCTCTGTTCCAATAACATACAACCCCCCCAACTGTTTTATTTTTTCCATATCTTCAGGAACGGGTGGATTGCCTCCAAGGATAACATCAACACCACGTCCTGCCATATTAGTCGCAACAGTAACCCCCTTATATTTCCCTGCCTGAGCAATAACGCCACCTTCTTTTTCGTGTTGTTTTGCGTTGAGTACCTGGTGGTGAACTCCTTCATGGTGCAAAAGCGTAGAAACAATTTCATTATTCTCAATCGAAGTAGTTCCTACAAGCACAGGTTGTCCTAGTTCATTTCTTTTTTTGATTTCTTCAATTACTGCAACCCACTTTGCATTTTTAGTTTGAAAAATAAAATCAGGCTTATCCTTGCGCACCATAGGACGATTGGTGGGGATTTCTATAACATCGAGGCCATAGACTTTATGAAACTCCTCAGCACTTGTCTTTGCAGTTCCCGTCATGCCAGAGAGCGTTGTATAGAGTCTAAAATAATTTTGAATGGTTACTGAGGCAAGCGTCCTCGATTCTTTTTTAATAGCGACACGCTCCTTCGCCTCAATTGCTTGGTGTAGTCCACCACTATAACGCCTACCGAGAAGCATTCTCCCCGTAAACTCATCAACAATGATAATTTCGCCATCTTTCACGACATATTCTTTATCCTTATGATAAAGTGCCTGTGCCTTCAAGGAACTCTCGAGATAATGAAGATAACGAAATCCCGCAGGGTCATAGGCGTTCGGGAGACGTAACATGCTTTCAATTTTCGTAATCCCCTCTTCGGTAAACGTGGCCGAATGAAGCTTTCTATCCACAAGATAATCTTCATTTTCTTTGAGACGTTTTACCACCTGTGCCATCTCACGATACAAGTCACTCGACTCCTCCTGTGATGCGGAAATAATAAGCGGGGTTCGTGCTTCATCAATGAGAATGCTATCTATTTCATCAACAATCGCAAAGTGATGCCCACGCTGCACTTTTTGATCCAAGGTATGCACAAGATTATCGCGAAGATAATCAAATCCAAATTCAGTATTGGTGCCATACACAATATCCGCCTCGTACGCTTCTTTGCGTGAAATAGGTTTAAGAAAGTTCTCTACAACACGAAAACCGCCCTCTTTATCTCGTGTGGTATCTAATTCCCTCTTTTTCTCCTCAACAAGATGAGTTGGATCATAGAAGAAACTTCCTTCAGAGGTAATGCAACTCGTAGTAAGTCCTAAAAAATAATAAATTTGCCCCATCCACACAGCATCACGTTTTGCGAGATAATCATTTACCGTCACCACGTGGACTGATTGTTTAAGCGCATGGGTATAGGCAGGAAGTGTTGCAACAAGCGTCTTGCCCTCTCCTGTTGCCATCTGCGCAATATCACCTTCATAAAGCACCATACCTCCAATAAGTTGAACATCGTAGTGACGTTGCTTAAGTGTTCTCCGCGCAGCCTCGCGCACAAGAGCAAATCCTCGAATCATACGTTCATCAGATCCCACAACATCCCTTAAAACATGAGAAAGTTCACGCAACTCTTCATCGGTTTTATTTTTTAATGCTTCTTCTTGCGCATTAATTTCAACTACTTTTTTCCGATAAGCCTTAAGTATGCGTCCCTCACCAAATAGTTGTGTGAAAATTTTTTGTAACATCTTGACAAATTGGATAAAAAAGGTATATAATTATATCCTTGGTACATTATTAGTAACGCGACAAACGTGTAGACATTACGTTTGTAGCACCCGGTGTAACTGTATGCAATACGGAAAACATTATATCTTAGAGTGCACAGTAGAGCAAAATGACATGCTCACAAACTTAGAAGGAATCAAGGCCTTTTTTGTTTCTATTGTAAAAACACTACATATGACGCCTGTTTCAGAATGTGTTTCACACGTCTTCCCTGGCTCAAACGGAATCACCGCATTTCAGGTCATTGCTGAATCACACATTTCCATTCATACCTGGCCTGAATACAATTATTTTTCATTCGATGTTTTCTCTTGTAAGGATTTTGATGATGGTGCACTTGATGCACTTGTACATCAAAACTTTCCTATCGCGAAAAAAGTAAGCCAAGTCATACACCGTGGAACACTTATGATGAATGAAACGGGTCTTTTGGAGGCACCAACAACGACTCCTACTACCCCAATCTCTTCTCTTTAAGTTCATGCATGCCGCGCCTTCTCTCTCGCGATCGCTTGTCCTTATATGCCTTTATAAGTCGTGAAAGCTCGTCTTTAGTTTCATCAATTGCAGAATACATATCTAGACTTGTACTTTCTGCGCGAAGCGTAGATCCTGGAAGTTTAAGGTTTACTTCAACATAATATATCTCTCCTTGTTTATGATTCCGCGATGTTTTTGAAATCCCAATCCTTGCTTCTGCGACACCGGTTTCTTCATATAAACGGATAAGCTTGCTTAATCCGTTTATTTTTTCACCAAGATACTGCTCCAGCCCAGGAGTAAGCTCAATATTTTTTGCACTTACAATTATCTTCATGTTTTTGTCATTCCCGCGAAGGCGGGAATCTAGTATAAACGTTTTCTGGATTCCCGATCAAGTCGGGAATGACAGTATAAAGATCTCGTATTTATTCTAAAAGTAATGAGAGAAAAATACAAACTCCCACTTGCGTGGGAGTTTGATAAGAGAAGAAATAATTATTTCTTCTTCTTTGCTTTTGCTTTCTTTTTCTTTGCTGCCATTGAAGCGTTCACCCTGCTCACTTGCTTTATGCAAGTTCATGCAGAATGATTATTGTTTTTTTTGTCGTCACATAGTAATCGACTGTATTACTACATGATAACAATAATCCATTCCTATTCTTATTCTATACAATTAATTTCAAAATGAATTGTGGATAAGTCCCGTTAGAAAAAACAAATTACATTAGGTATTATTCTAAGCGTGATATTTTTACAATAATTTTTTTATAAAATTATAATCAGTTTTTTCTAACGGGATAAGTGCCAAATTTGTTTTCATAAAGTGAAATTCAAATTTGAGCATCCTAATCCTGAGTCCGCCGACTGGCGGATCGAAGGAGAAGGATCTCTTTGAAAAACGAGAATTTTTTTGTTGACGCAAAATTTTGAAGCGGTACAATAAAATATATGTTTTGCTTGGGTTGATCTGCTAGCTAGCACTCACTTAAATCAAATGACGTGGGGTATAACTCTAGCAGATCACTCTGAGCACAACATAAACAAAAAAACTGCCATCGTTGTGGCAGTTTTTTTACTATGCTCCCTAACTAAGTACGCCTCGCATTTCAAGATCACGCAACTGTCTATACATCCCATCCATACGCGCAAGTTCCTCGTGGGTTCCTACCGCCTCAATCCTTCCATCATTAAGCACCACAACAAGATCAGCATTCATGATAGTACTAAACCGATGCGCAATTACAAAGATGGTACATGCGCGATAGGACATTGCTTGATCAATAGCTTTTTGCACATGTTCTTGAGAAATAGCATCAAGCGAACTGGTTGCCTCATCAAGGATAAGAATTTTTGGGTCACGATAAAACGCCCTCGCAATAGCAAGACGTTGACCACCAGAGAGACGAATTCCGTCTTCTCCAATCATGGTTTCATACCCGTCTGGAAAACTAAGGATAAACTCTTCTGCGTGGGCTCTCCGCGCGACAACTTCTTCATACCCTTCCGGCGCATCATTGCGTACCATCCTGATATTTTCACGAATGCTCGCATCAAATAGCTGAACATCTTGTGAAACAACGCTTATATCTCTTTGACGATATGTGTTGTAATCGATTGAACGTAAATCAATACCATCAATGAATATAGCACCCTCTGTCGGATCATACTCACGCATAAGAAGCGATCCAAGAGTTGTTTTACCACCCCCCGAACGCCCTACGATCGCAATCGTTGAATGAGGTTTGACGACAAGATTGATACCTTGGAGAGCGCCCTGTTTACCATCTGGATACGAAAAAGAAACGTTTTTGAATTCAATGCGCCCGCGTCGTTCTTTTGATAGTGTCGGAGATATCGGTTGTTTAATCTCCGGAACAATACTCAAAAGTTCAACAAGCTCTTTGCATGCTTCAGAGCCTTCATTCAAATGGCGCTGAAAATCACTTAACCGATACATATTTGAATACACTCGTTCCATCCACATAATAGCAAGAACAGCGGTGCCAATCTCATGTGCCGAAATAAAAATCCACGCTACGGTAAGATACATAGCGATACGCGAACAAGAAACAACATGCTCTTGCCTAATTAAATATCCCGTATACTTTCTGTGACGCCAACGCTCATCTTCGTAGTGTGTAATAAGAAGTTTTCTGTGCTCATCACTCTGAGTCTCCTCTATGCCAAACTGTTTTAACGTCCTCCAGTTTTGAGTAAGCTCTGAACCGTCTCGTTCAATACGTTTCATCTGTTTCCGAAACGATTCACGAAGAGGTGTCATTTGTTTTTCATTTCTGATTAAGACAAGCACAAAAAGAGAAACAGTGGTTAGTGCAAGTACTCCAAACTGCCACCCCACAAACCACACACCAATACTCGTAAATAATACGCGCACGGTGGTAGGAAGCGCATCAAAGATAAAATTATCAATTAGATTTTCGACTTTCATGATATTCTTTGCAAGTACCGATTCCTTTTCACCCGTTGAGTGTGCAATATGCCATGCGGTATCGAGCCTAAGTTCCTTACGATGCCCGTAACCCCACAACATGCTCCACATACGCCAGAAAAAATCATTACGTCGATTATCCATTTCACGTCTGACCAACGAACCCACCACGTAAAGAAGAAAAATAGTTACGCATATTCTTATAAGTGGCGTTTGCCCCATTCCTCTCTGAAGTTCATCGAGAAATTCTTTCGTCGGATACACCTGAAAAACCATAATAATTTCAGCGCCAATGAGCCACAAAAAGGTGGCACATGCCATACGCTTCAGGATAACTACATCTTCCTTAACCTCTTTTTCACAAAAAATTTTATTAAGAAAAAGGTGTATCGTGGTAATACCCACAGTGTGTCACTCCTTTCTTTTTTCCGCCAAAGGCGGATCTGCCTCTGGTATTGACAAAGATCTTCTCTTGTTATTACTATCTCATGTATCTACTCGTTCGTCAATCCCATTAGAAATCGCGAAGGCTTGTCCCGTTAGAGGTGGGAGCGCTGCGTGCCCTCGCGACCTCTAACGGGACTTGCAGCGCCTTTATTTCTAACGGGATCAATACTACCAAGCGCTGTTCGATAACCTCATAATTACTAGTGCCTGAGCTTGTCGAAGGCCTACATTTCTTTAAGGAAACCCTTCGACTTTGCTCAGGGAATATCATGTTTCCGAACAGCGCTATACTACCACCAAAAAATAAAAAAGATGGCGGTGCCATCCTTGAAAACATTTTTTTATGTAAGCCCAAGTCGAGAAATAATAAATTGTTCAAAAAACGCTCCTTCGGAACGTTCAAGCCCCTCCCTGCTTCCTACGTTTTCAATTCGGTAATCAGCGCGCGCTCCAATGTGTGGAATTTCAACTTCTGTGGGCGCCTCCTCTTCGCGCAAAAACTGCTCAAGCGTCTTTTCTATCTCCCCCGCTCGCGAAAGTCGTGGCCTTCCATACCGAGTCGCAACGGGCGCGGTTACATAAAGTATCATCGAGCCTGGAATGCTGCGAATCATCTCCTCTTCGCTTGCCCTTCGAATACCATCAACAATAACAACTGTCGTAGCACATTTCATAATTCTCGTACGCACCGCACGAGCAAGCGTACCGTCTCCAAATCCAATATTCATCATCTGTCCAAATTTCTGCTGATTCTCTCGCGTTTGAGGAAGATGCCACAAAATAAGAGATTCGTTGATGATATCAGAAAATCTATGCCTTGAAAATCTCGTCTCACTACTCTCGTAAAGCAGATGACCAATGCGTACATCTCTATCCACAAGCGTTTTCAAGATATCTCCGACCGTTTCTTTTCCCCCGCCCTTTTCTCCTGTAATACCAATCACGATACGAGTAGTTGTAAAAGCACGATCTAACACAAAAAATGCCTCCTCAAGCGAACTTACCACATATGTCGGTTTCGCATCGATAATTCTCTCTCTCGTATTGTACCCCTCAGTAAACCCAAACGTTTTCATGCCAAGTTCTTTCGCGATAGAAATGCCCTCGTGTGTATCATCAACATAAAACGCCTCTTCTGGTTTAACATCAAAATGCACGAGTACTTCCGCAAGAGCCTTATTCTTTGGCCATGCGCCACCACGCACATAATCAAAAACCTCCCCGAGATCAAATTGCGCAATACGTCTTTTTAGCATCTCAGGAATTTCTGCGCTCACAATAGCAAGCCTCAAACCCAGTCGTTTCATGCACGTCAAAATATGTTTCGCAGTCTTAGGGTCGTGCAACCCAACCCTGTCCCAATTCTCCTCAAATACTCGTGTACGAATTGCGTTGTTGATATTAAGATCGAAATTGAGAATGCCATGTTGGATATAAAACTTACTGAAATCTGATTCGATTTCGTTTTGATACTCACGCAGTGTTGGCACAGGAACCCCAAACGCCTCAAAAATCTTTTCAGTACTCAAATAGGCAAGCCACAAATCATTCAAAAGTGTTCCATTCCAATCACACACCACAAGCCTTGGTCGCAAAAATATCACCCCTTTATTGTCTAAGAACTATCGAGAGTATATCAAAATTTAAAATAATGCATTATTGACAAAATTTAAAAATATCCCCCTATTATTTGTCATTCCCGCGAAGGCGGGAATCCAGTGGGTATCGATGCTTCCTAGATTCCCACCTTCGCGGGAATGACGCAAAAAGGAACAAGATAATCAAGGATAGTATAATAGCACAATACTAGGTGGTATGATGTCTCATACCACCTAGTATTAAGTATTCGTCCAAAAAATAATAAGGCCCCACTTAGTGGGGTCTCATAAAATATTTGGAGGGGGTGCCGAATCCCCACCCTATTTTTTTGCCGAGATGCTAGGTCTCTACACGCTGGTAGATTTCCATGCTAGCACCCCTACATCTTTAACCGGGCATGATCTTTTCTTTCCTTTCTTTTGGCCGTTTTTTAACGGATGGTCGATGCCCCTGCATTTCTGCGACGGGGCGGGGGTGGGAACGCGGGTCGGGGTCGCTGTGCTGTGGGTGTTCGCCATCTTTCAATGTCGATACACGCTTGCGTGCGATGTCCGCCCCCGACCTCTCCCAAAACTCCGGGTCATGGAGATGACAGCCTGCTGCTGCCCTTGGCCCTTATGCGGGGGCTCCCCATGACCCTAACGTCACAGAAATCCGACTTGGTACCTGCGCATCGCGCGACACTCCTCCTTTCTTGTTTTTAGCCGAAGAAAATGCACGGATTTTCGTGAGGGCAGTCTCCCGCGGAACCTGTCTTGGCCCTCACTACACCTATATCTAAAAAAACCCGTAAAACCTATGGATTTGAGTGCAGTTTGAGAAAGAAGCGAGGAACGAAGTAAGCAATAGTTAGATACTATTGCGTCGAGTACCGGAGCTTCTGACAAAAAAATGCGCCAAAGATATAGGTTTTCCAAAGAATATACGCCTTGCGGCGTATTTTCTCCAAATGACGTAAGTGACAGATCCGATAAAGGTTCTGAAATTCACCCACTTATGCTCGTATTGTAGCAGACCACAATATAAAAGTCAATCCCGTTAGAGGTCGCGAGGGCTCGTCCCGTTAGAAATAAAAGCGCTACAAGCTTTCACGATTTCTAACGGGACTCGCAGCGCCTCTACCTCTAACGGGATCAAATTTTTGCCACCCACAACGTATTCTAGGGATAACACGCGTCCCACGCGAAGTTCAGGAGTGAATACGCGTGGGACGCGTTAATCCATAAAATTTGGATAAACATTGCTCGGACTCCACAACATATACCCTGCCATTAATCCGTTATCCGTAAGAGCCTTGATCTGTTTTCTTATCATTGCGCCATCATACACCGCACCAATGTTGAATACCTGAAGCCATGGACGAATTTTTGCTCTTTCCTCTACCGGTACTGTTGATGATGCCATTTTTTTCTGCGCCTCCTTCAACGAATAATCAATTATTTCATAGGGGTGTTCCGCTGGATTCTTATATCCCGCAAATCCATCTATGTAGTGAGAGGGGTACGTCATGGGGGCTATTACATCAAAAAATGGAAGAGCTATTTCAAGCTTCTGTCCTATTCCCATATCGTCACTATTCACAAGCACCTGACCAAACATATCACCCGAGATAGTAACATCAGTGTCACTGAAATTCGAAGAAAGAAAATGGAAAAAGTTTTTAATTGTCTCTTCTCGCGGCGTCGTACCATCCCAATACGGATACTGTATTTGTTTCAAACTACCGTCTGAGGGAAATCGAATATAATCAAAATTTATTTCATCGAACCCAGCCTTTGTTGCTGCTTTTGCAACATGCACAAGATACGTCCAATATTCTTTCGATGCAGGGTCAAGCCAATAATTATTTTTTCTATCTTTCCACAATGCGCCATTACTCTTATGAAGAAGCGCCTGTTCGAGGTGTTTTTTTGCATACACATTGTCTGGAAATGCCACCACCCTTGCAATAAGATAAAAACCTTGTTCACGTAACTTGGCGACAATAGAAGGTCCACGCTTCACAAGATACGAAGCTGACGCGATATCCTTGTCTCCATACGTATCATATGCGTCGAGAGGAAAAAATAGCATCCCTTCGGTCTCCTTCACGTCAATTACGAATGCATTTATATTATTCTTTTTTGCATATGCAACAAGCTTTTCTAGCTTACTTGGAGTTGCTGCGGTATACATAGTCATATAAGCAGCGCGCACAGAATCCAATTTCCTGGGAAGCATCGGAACAGATGCAACAACAGGTTCTCCACCATCAGTGCTCGAAGCGTTTTCACCAACCAATGCGATGTCTCCCGTAAGCGCAGACAAATTTTTAAATGAAGTTTCATGACGCAAAGAAAACACATAAATAGCGATGAAAATAATGAGGCAAAAAATGATTACACGAAAACGCATAAAAAATACTTTCACCCTTAGTGTACGCCGAAGACCATCTCTACACAATCTGTGTACTCACAATTCCATGTATATAGAATCAAGAAACCAAAAGTTCGCCTACAAGAGGGAGACCTCTACAGTCCCCCTATTATAGCGATAACACTTGACTCCCCCTTGAGGGCTCATTTTGGTTTCTCAATTCTACATCTTTGCACAATAATAATATCAAACTTTGCCATATCTCTTTCGAACCATTCCGAAGGCGCGAAGCAGGGTGTTGTCAATCCTGATCTCCCGTAGGGAGAGAATTGGATTGACAACGAAGCGCCGGAGGACAGAGTGAGCCACACGCTGGAGTGACGAACGGGTGAGGAAGGGATGTGGCTAAGTTTGATACTCCGCAGCACTGCACTCGCTTTGATCTTTGGTCCATCTTCATATAAAGTGAGACTATATGTCGTCACATGTATTTTATCGAAAATATAGGCCTAAAACATTCCGCGAAGTAAGTGGGCAAGAATTTATTGTAAAAGTACTTCAAGAAGCAGTGCACAGAGGAACAATAAGCCATGCCTATCTTCTTGCCGGCCCACGTGGCACAGGAAAAACCACGCTTGCCCGTATTCTCGCAAAGGCATTGAACTGCCTTAAGCCAAAACATGGCGACCCATGTGGGTCATGTGAAAATTGTGTTTCTATAGAGAAGGGGTTTTTTGTTGATGTTATTGAAATGGATGCCGCTTCTCATGGAGGAGTCGATGAAGTGCGAGAAATAAAAGATGCGGTTGAGTTTCAACCCATGCATTCGCAATACAAGATATATATTATCGATGAAGCTCATATGCTTAGCAAAGCGGCATGCAATGCACTCCTAAAAATCCTTGAAGAGCCGCCACGCTACGTTGTATTTATTCTTGCCACCACAGAACCAGAAAAAATGATTCCTACGGTACTCTCCCGCGTTCAACGCTTTGATTTTAAAAAGCTTACTTACAAAGAAGTACGCCAAAAACTAACTCGTATCACTAATGAAGAATCCCTTACTATTCCCGACGACGCCCTCACTCATATTTGCTATCTCGCGGAGGGGTGTCTCCGCGACGCCGAAATGATGCTCGACCAGGTAGCTCATATTGATCTTAAAGAACACAATATACAGACTATTTTTAATAGACCTAGCACAGTAAAGCTCATGCAGCTTTTGCACTCCATCGCAACACAAAATTCATCTGATTCTCTTGCAAAACTTACAGAATTCGAAACATCCTCTATTCCCCCCGTGCATTTTCTCCGCGATCTTCTCTCTCTCGCAAGAAAAGTGGTATTACTAAAACTACACAAAGGCGCAGCGGATATTCTCTCCAAAGAAATAAGCAAAGAAGATATTGCAACACTTACACTTCTATCAGAACAATTTAACCTTCACCATCTCACAACCCTCATCCAGAACCTTATTGAATCAAGAAAAAACATCTACTACTCCCCCATCCCTTTTCTTCCTATCGAGCTAGCTATTCTCACCTCGCTTGAGGAAACAACGCTTTCCTGATACCTTCTATACAGAACCTTAATAACTTTAAAAAAGAAAGGGTGTTTTTATTATGCGCGTACTCATGTGCCCTTGGACATTTCCGAAAGTAGAATGGTCCATTAATCCACACATGAACCTTGCTAATCAGCCTGATCCGGAAAAAGCACGTCTTGAGTGGCACATGCTTCTTGATTGCTATCTCCAGCTCGGTATAAAGGTAGAGCTCTTAGCTCAAGCGCCCGATCTTTACGATATGGTCTACACCGCAAATGCCGGATGGGGAAAGAAGGGAGTATTTCTCCTCTCAAACTTCAAACACAAAGAACGTAAAAAGGAAACTCCACACTATAAACAGTGGTTTATGAGTCATGGATTTCGTGTGATCAAGGCGAAAGGATGCTTTGAAGGCCAGGGCGATCTCATTACCACAAATAGCGCCTATTTACTTGGGTATGGCACGCGCACCTCACCACATTTCATTACTGAACTCAAACAAGTATTCTCTTTTGGAAAGCCCATCATCTCCCTCGAACTTATCGATCCCGCCTTCTACCATCTCGATACCTGTCTCTTTAGTTGGAAACCAATGAATATTATCATGTACTATCCTGGAGCCTTTTCTGACGAAGCCCTCCTTAAACTTAAACAACTTCCCCTTACACGAATTGAGGTCACCAGAGAAGAAGCCTTGGCTTTTGTGTGTAACAGCGTATACCACGAAAAAACTGCGCTTTTGGGTGGAGCAAGCGAACGCCTCCTTGAACTCTTTAGAAACATGGGCTGTCTTACTACTACCATTTCCTCCACAGAAGATGTAGCAACACTCTTTACCTATCTAAAAAGAGATCGGGATACATCCATGGTCATCTCACTTCCTGTTCCCACCGAACTCATGAAGGGTGGCGGAAGTTATAGATGTTGTTCATTGTTCTTAGATTAAGAAAGTACCCGCACCAAGCGGGTTTCATCCCGTTAGGGGTAGGGGCGCTGCGAGCCCTCGCGACCTCTAACGGGATTTTACTTTTTTACAATAATATGTTCTAATACCTAGCGTACCTTGAAAAACAAAGGAGGGCAAAAATGAAGATTCAGCCGAACAATCCTGTTCCCGTGACACCAAAGACGAATCAAAAATCAGTAGAAAAGAAAGATGTACCAGAAGAAAGACGGATTGAAATGGGTGTGAGAGAAGAGTCGCGCCTTCGCGACATATTCGGTAATCGTTTTTTTGGGTCTGAGGAATATAGGATTTTCTTGAATACCACGCTTTAACGAGAACAGCTCGCAAACATACCTCGTTTCCCCTGGAACAATGGTTATCTCAATCGACCCTGTCCCTTCACCCTCGGCAAACGTGTTCGTGACACTCATATGATATTTTTGGGTATCGACTACGCGCAAGGATCACCATTCACGATACAACGCCTCTCAACGCTTCATAGTTTCTCACATCAACCGAGTTTTTATCTCCCCACCCACCCACATCCAGCAAAAGAGCATTTCTTTTCTCGAGAAACTCTGCAGTATCGGTGGTATCTTTCCCCCCTCCACACAGAACAAGGATTGTTTCCAAGCAATGGCTACAGAATATCCTCTGCGATAGAAGAAGCAACAAAATTATTTCTCCACTACACACGAAATGGTAGATATTCCTACCAAGCACTTGCTCTTACATCAACCATAAGTTCTTCGCATCATGAAGTACTCATCGGTGTACAAAACAATGCAATATCCATCACCCATAAAGCACGGCTCTCCAGCATCGAAACAAACTTTGCTCTCTCAAACATTCCACAACGATAGGAGGTGAAAAAACGACCACAACCATACTGTTTTGTATTGGATATATCGTATGCGGAATTCTTGCTTACGGAGTTGCAAAAAATAACTGGAGACAATTTTACTGCACTCTCAAATATGTTGGATACGACAAGGCTACAGAAGGGTTTAGTATCGCATTCGGCCTACTCGACTTTGCTGGTCTAGCCATAGCTCTCCTTGTGGGAATATTCGATAATCGAAAACTTGGCCTTTGTTATCAAATGCCAAAAGAACTTCTTAATTCTACGAGAGAGGTTGCGTATGAAGCTCGAATGCGACAACTCACGAATGAAATAACAGAAATAGAACGACGTACCGAAGAACTTCTCGCATCCATGGCACCACGCCCCATTGGCCGAGAATAATCCTCACACAACCGCCTCTCACGGCGGTCTTTTATTATTCTTTTGAACACAATCACACCCCTGGGGCTGGAAACCAAAATGAGCCCTCATGCGCCACAAACTATTAATGCACAGATTGACTCAACAAAATAAAAAAACTAAACTGAAGGTACTTAACAATTTAATTATCAAGAGTGTGGCGAGAGATCTAACTCGATGACCCACCGACAACCTGTCTTTGGACAAGGTGCCTCTAGTCCCTGTGGGAAAGATAATTGTCGTAGATCATCTCTCCCCTTGGGGAGTATTTTTTTACTACCAATTATGTTTATACCAAAAACGTATACCGTAGAAAGTGTCACCTCGGGCCATCCCGATAAGGTGTGTGATCAAATCTCAGATGCATCGCTCGATGCGTGCTTTAGAGACGATCCAACAAGTCGCGTCGCTGTAGAAGCCTTTGGCGGTCACGGCCATCTCGTAATAGGAGGCGAAGTTACCTCAAAAGCAACGGTTGATTATGCAGAGCTCGCAAGAAATTTGTATAAGAATATTGGATATGACGATGCGCTTATTATCGATGTACATGTTGCCCAACAGTCCCCCGACATCTCGCAAGGCGTTGATACGGGCGGTGCTGGTGACCAGGGAATAATGTATGGCTACGCAACAGATGAGACGCCAGAATATCTTCCTCGTGGAATTGTGCTTGTGCACAAACTTACAAAAGGCCTCGAAGACTTGCGGAAAAACGGAGTAGCCTCGTGGCTAAAACCAGATGGAAAGGCTCAGGTAACTATGCAAGACGATAAGCTCACCACCATTCTCGTAAGCACGGAGCACAACGAATCGGTTACGCAAGATGAAATCAGAAAAACCATTGGAGAAAAACTTATAACGCCCTTAGGTGTTGATCTTGATTCAATAGAACTTTTTGTAAATCCGACGGGAAAATTTGTAGTAGGAGGTTTTGAGGCAGACACTGGACTTACCGGCAGAAAAATAATGGTAGATACCTACGGTGGATTGATCCAACATGGAGGGGGATGCTTCTCAGGAAAAGATCCAACAAAAGTAGATCGCTCGGCGGCCTACATGTGTAGATTTGTCGCAAAAAATATTGTTGCAAACAAACTTGCAAACACATGTTTCGTCTCTGTCGCCTACGCCATCGGTCACGCAGAACCTCTTATGGTCTATGCATCAGATGAAACCGGAAGAGATTTAAGCGCAATCGCAAAAGAAAAATTTGATTTCCGCCCACAAGCAATCATCGAACGCCTCGATTTGCGTCGCCCCATCTACCTTCAAACCGCAGTGTATGGACACTTTGGAAAACAAGGTCTCCCTTGGGAAGAAATCATTGCGTTATAAAACAAATGAGTGAGGTTGAACCTTATTCATTTGTTTCTCAATGCTAGTATCAGCTCACAAGACTGAGTAAAAAAATAGATAGTGCCTGAGTATATCGAAGGCCTACCATTCAGCCGGAGGCTGATCCGCCCCTGGCGGAAAGGAAACCATTTCCTTCGACAGGCTCAGGATAAACTAGCTCAGGGACTATATCATAAACACATGCTTACTCAGAGTTGTGAGGTGATACAGACAAAAACCTTGCATAATATAGTAGTTTGTGGTAATGCTTATACAGCGCACCGCGCGTTCGCGATGTTGAAACAAAGAAAAGAGGTAATAAACTATGCTTGTTCTCACAATCATTGGAGTCATCATTGTCGCGTGTTTCGCAAGATTTATCCTTCCTTCACTTGCAAATGCTTTCTGTGCTATTCTACTGATTCGACACGCTTATCAATCTATTCCCATCTCCACAGATCTTGATTTTGCTATGATCATTGGATCTTTTCCACTTTTTGTAGGTATCGGACTCGTTTTAGACATAAACCGAATTGATGCATTATGTAAAGGCAAAATCAAATACTACCAATAAAAAGTTGGGAGGTGAACTTGAATGCAAGACGTAGACAACATCATTCTTGCTGGACTCGAAACGTCCAATCTCGAGCCTGACGACACAACCGATCCATGCGTCGCAAGGCAAAACGCGATCCCGAAAACGCTCCCAAAAAGAAAAGATATTTCGGATACACCGAATAACAAAAAACCTAGCACATGCTAGGATTTTTTTATTGCCATTGATACTATAATGTGTTATTATGTTATCGAGACAAAAAGGAGGACATCATGCGAATTGAAAGTCTTGGAAAAAGAGCACTTTTCCTAATTCCATCTGTCAAAGTATACAATCGAAAATATTCCAAAACACGACAAAGCATCGCAAGAACAATTCATAATTTTCTCCTGGATATGTTCGGTGGGTACACATGCGCGTCAGGAAACATCTACGGATATTTTACTTCAGAATCCGCAGAATATGATGAATTAAGAGAATTCAGAGTCGCCTTCAAAGAAGATGAGAAGCGCACAAAAGTCTCCGCACTTCAGGAATTTCTCTCAAGGATTTGTCTGGATATCGGAGAAGAATGTATCTATCTTGAGTGTGGAGAAGATGCAATGCTCGTATATCCATAAAAACAAAAAACCTAGCACATGCTAGGATTTTTTTATTTTCCCCAAAATGATAAATTACCCATTTATATCAGTTAGTTCTACTTAAACCATAAACGAATCCTCTCCTCCAGAGGCGGATCCGCCCATGGCGGAAAGTGGGAGTCACGTATTATCGCTATAATAGGGGGACTATAACGGTCACCCCGCTTTACGATGCGTGTTGGTTTGGGTAGAACTAACTACTTTCTTTTTGCGCGCGCTCGATCTAGATCAGTAAGAAATTCCTTACGAAGACGTACGCTTTTTGGAGTAATTTCTAAGAGCTCATCATCCTCCATTACCTCAAGACCACGCTCAATGGTAAGTTGCCATGCAGGCGCAAGCTGAATGTTATCGTCGGTTCCAGAAGCGCGCATGTTAGTGAGCTGCTTGCCTTTGGTAGGGTTTACCGACATTGCATCACCCTTCGATGTATTTCCTATTACCATTCCTTCGTATACTTCAACGTTAGGTTCGATATAA
>JACRHX010000048.1 GCA_016211955.1 Parcubacteria group bacterium
CTGCATAAAACCTTTAAAGAGACTTAGATTATGAAAAGAAAAACAGATAAAAAATCATTACGGGGGGTGCGTCATAGAAAAATCCGCATGATAGTGAAGGGTACTTTGGAGCGCCCAAGACTTGCTGTTTTTAAATCAAGTCAACATATTTATGCACAAGTTATTGACGATGAGCTGGGAACTACTCTTCTTGCGGTTTCTGACAGAGAAGTTTCTGATGGTAAAAAAACAAAAAAAGAGAAGGCGGTTGAAGTAGGCGAGCTTGTAGCACAACATGCAGAAAAAGCGAAAATTACAAAAGTGGTATTCGATAGGGGCGGGTTCCCTTACGCAGGACGCGTAAAGGCCCTTGGAGATTCTGCAAGAAATAAAGGACTTCAATTTTAATTACTAGACATATGCCCAGTAGTGAAAATTCGACAGTATACAAAAATTCACTATTTTGCATGATTAAAACATTAAATTAATAAGATATAAACCGGAGAAATTGATGAATCTGCTTGTTGCAGAAAGTCGAATTTCTACTACTGGGTATGGATTACAGAAATAAACAAGTTAAGGATGGATATGATGCTATAACCGTTGATCTTTCTCGCGTTACACGTGTTGTTGCGGGTGGAAAACGTATGAGTTTTCGAGCAACCGTTGCTGTAGGAAATAAGCTTGGTGAGGTTGGTCTTGGAGTAGGAAAAGGACTCGATGTGGCACAGTCACTCGATAAAGCAAAAGCAAATGCGAAGAAACAGCTTATGCGCGTTTCTATCAGTAATGGAACTATTCCTCATGAGGTTCATGGGAAATTTGGAGCCGCACGAGTTGTTATTAAACCAGCCGCAAAGGGAAGGGGTATTATTGCTGGTAGTTCGGTGCGTAGCATTCTCGTCCTTGCAGGATATTCTGATATTTCTGCAAAGATTCTATCAACTACAAAGAATAAGCTTAATAATGCACGGGCCGCACTCGTCGCCTTGGAATCAATAGTGGGGCACTCGAAAAAATAAACATATGCAATTACACGAAATAAAACCAGAGCACCCAGGAAGAAAATCGAAAAGGGTTGGACGTGGAGGAAAAAGAGGTACCACATCGGGTCATGGACAAAAGGGACAAAAGTCTCGTGCGGGAAAAAGTATCAAACCTAATGTAAGGGAGATGTTGTTGCGTTTTCCAAAATTACGCGGGATACATTTTAAATCTACAAAATCAAAAGTTTTTCCTGTTTCACTTGATGTGTTGGAAAAAATAGTAGAAAATAATGAGACAGTTACCGTTGCATCCCTTCTTAAAAAGGGGTTGGTGAAAAAGATTGGAGGAAAAAATCCTTTCGTTAAGGTTCTTGATGGAAAGAATGTGTTTACAAAATCAATTATTATAAAAGGAATTCCGGTTTCTGAATCCGCAAAAAAACGTATTATTGCTGTTGGTGGCACTATTGAATAATGATCTAATATAATGGAAAAAGAAACGATATTTCAAATTTTTGCTTCGAAGGAGTTGCGAAAAAAAATTTTTACGGTTCTTGGTATGCTTGTTGTTGTGCGACTTCTTGCGAGTATTCCTATACCAGGAGTGGACATCCTTCGTCTCAAGGGATTTTTAGAATCAAACCAACTTTTTGGTCTTTTTAATTTATTTTCAGGTGGGTCGTTTTCAAATTTTTCGGTTGCTATGCTTGGAGTAGGACCTTATATTACCGCAACAATTATTATGCAACTTCTCACTATGATATTTCCTATGTTTAAGGAGATGTACCATGAAGAGGGTGAGGCAGGAAGACAGAAGTTTAATCAATATTCTCGCATGCTTACGGTGCCCCTTGCAATGCTTCAGGGATTTGGTTTTCTGCGACTTCTTCAGTCACAGAGAATCATTGATATTCTTTCTCCCTTTGACATGGTGTGGAATATGGTACTTATCATTGCGGGAAGTATGATCCTTATGTGGCTTGGTGAACTTATCACCGAACAAAAAATAGGAAACGGTGTTTCTCTCATTATCTTTGGAGGTATTGTCGCGGGGGCACCTCAAAGTATGTGGCAACTTTTCCAAACTTATGATCCAAGACTTCTCCCTACCTATCTCGGGTTTCTTATTGTGGGACTTCTTGTAATTATAGGCGTTATCTTTATTAATGAAGGAGAGCGTAAAATTCCGGTATCATACGCAAAGCAAGTGCGAGGTTCGAAAATGTATGGGGGCGGTTCTACATATTTACCACTTCGTCTTATTCAGGCTGGTGTTATTCCTATAATTTTTGCGATATCAGTACTTCTTTTTCCACAGTTTCTAGCACAAATACTTCTCGTGTTTCATATTGAATGGGCGAGCGGACTACAAGATTTAGTCGCACGATTTTATGCAAGCAAATTAATTTACAATATTGCTTACTTTATGCTCGTGGTACTCTTTACCTACTTCTATACTGCAATCACGTTCGATCCAGGAGAAATTGCAAAAAATCTTCAACGCTTTGGTGGTTTTATTCCAGGAATTCGACCCGGTGTTTCTACTGCGGAATTTATTAGTAAGGTAGTAAACCGTATTACTCTTTTTGGCGCTTTTGGTTTAGGATTCATTGCGGTCCTTCCTAATATCGTTCAGGTAGCAAGCGGTATAAGCGCCTTTAGTCTTGGGGGAACGGCTCTTCTCATTGTAGTTTCTGTTGCAATCGAGACGATGAAGCAGATACAATCTCAAGTAGTAATGCGTGAATACGAAGTCTAAAAAACTTCCCTGTTTGGCGAAATGCTTCGTTGTGGGCTCCGATACTCCTTCGCTGTATCATCTGTAATACAGCTCCGTCTGTTTCTCTTCTCGCCTACGCCTCACATTTCATCCAAACAAGAAAG
Organism: Parcubacteria group bacterium; assembly: GCA_016211955.1. GTDB lineage: Bacteria > Patescibacteriota > Minisyncoccia > UBA6257 > JACRHW01 > JACRHW01. Next base: position 2,850 of record JACRHX010000048.1, read on the forward strand.
TTTTCCACTCCACTGCATCCAAACCAGTAGGTTCTATCCTTGAAATGTAACTGATATATAGTAAAATTGATATATGAATCCCGTTAGAGGTCGCAATCATTTATATCTAATGGGATAAATAAGTATTAATAACATTAAACAAAAAGTAGGTTGTGATTTTCAGGTCGCGATCTACCCCGTTAGAAATTGCAACATTTACAAAATATATTCATTGCTATGTTTTATAAAAAGTCGTTTGTCATTAATACTACAGGAAACTCCAATTTCTAACGGGGTCTACCTCTAACGGGATGAAGTTTAAAAACGTAGTATTTTTAGGAAGAAGTGGTGCGGGTAAGGGAACCCAGCTAAAACTTCTTGAGTCCTATCTCAACGGTCAAGGGAAAAAGACGCTCTATATTTCCATAGGCGAGTTATTGCGTGCTCTCGCAAAACAAGATACCTTTGCAGGGAGGAAGGTAAAAAGTATTATTACAGAGGGGAAGCTTATTGATGAATGGGTAGCTGCCTATTTGTGGCAGAATGATATTATGACGCGTCTGTCGGAAAACGATGCCTTTTTATTTTTTGATGGTTCTCCGAGAAAACTTCATGAAGCAGAGGCGCTTGATATGACTCTCGAATGGTTTGAACGTGAAAAAGAAATGGTGGCAATTTTGCTTGATGTAGGACATGAAGAGGTCTTTGGACGCCTCAAGGCGCGTGGAAGGGAGGATGACACCGATCATGGTATCAAGAGTCGTCTTGATTGGTTTGAAACGGAGGTGATGCCTGTAGTGCGCTACTATGAATCATCAGAGCGTCTTCTTACGATAAGTGGTGAAGGTACCATAGAAGAGGTACAAGCTAGGATACGAAATGTCCTGGGTGTAGAATAAAACCTGTGCTCATACCACAGGTTTTTAAATAAATATGACGATTCGGCTTAAAACAAAACAACAAATCAAGGATTTACGAGAAGGGGGTAAAAGACTCGCGTATGTTCTTGATGCCATAGTAAAAGAAACACAGGAAGGAACATCGCTTATGGAGCTAGACAAACTCGCTGAACGTCTCATTAAAAAAGAAGGAGGAAAACCAGCTTTTAAAGGATATACCCCAAGCGCTGCGACGGAACCTTATCCGAATACGTTGTGTACCTCTTTGAATAGTGTTGCCGTACATGAACGACCAACGTCGTATGCGCTTAGAGATGGCGATGTTATAAGTATCGATATTGGTATTATTTTTCGAGGTCTGATCACCGACATGGCAGTAACGCTTCCCATAGGAAACGTAAGCAAACAGGCTCAACAATTGATTACAACCGCAAAAGAGGCTCTTGATGAAGGTATTCGTGCTGCTATATCAAAAAATACAATTGGAGACATAGGGAATGCCGTTCAAACACGTGTACATCGAGGAGGGTTTAGGGTCTTAAAAGATCTTACAGGGCACGGCGTAGGCTTCGAGCTCCACGAAGACCCTTATGTCTATAACTTTGGAAAACCGCACACAGGATTTGTTTTAGAACCTGGGCTTGTCATTGCCATAGAACCAATCATTGCAGAAAGGACGGAATATATAATTCAACGTAGAGACGAGAGCTTTGCTACCGCGGACAATAGTCTTGCTGCACACTTCGAACATTCTATTGCAATTACAGAGAATGGCCCCCTTATCCTTACAGAATTATGATTTTAGGAATTGATTATGGAACAAAAAAAATCGGACTTGCTTTGGGAGATGAGGAGACAAAAATTGCCACACCGTGGCGTGTGATAGAAAATAAGTCACGTGTCGTAGTATTAGAAGAGTTAGTCAGGGCAATTACCGATTATAACATTACATGTATTGTTGTTGGGGAACCACTCTCGTCTTCATCTGAACGAACCCCTCAAACAGAGATTACTGAAAAATTTATCACATTTCTTAGAAAGAATCTTCCTATCCCAGTGGTAACAGAGAATGAGTTTTTTACCACCAAAGAGGCAAAGACGATGGTACGTGAAACAGGACAAAAGAAACACACCGTTGATGCTCACGCCGCAGCCATCATCCTTCAAGCCTATTTGGATAAGTAGTATAATACTAATTATGAAATTTCTACGAGAATATACAAAAGAAGGGCTCGATGGAAAACAGGTGCTGTTGCGTGTGGATTATAATGTGGCGTTTCTTGAGCAAGAAGGGAAAAAAGTTATCTCTGATGATTATCGTATTACATCAAGCTTTGAATCTATCGATTATCTTTTAGCAAATAAAGCGAAGATCATTATTCTCGCGCACTTTGGAGATCCTATGGGTATTGATCCGGCGCTAACCCTCGAACAAATTTATACACGCCTTAAAGAGAAATATCATGATCTTGAATTTGCGAGATCGTTCGAGGAGCTCGGTGAAAAATTCAAAGAAAATAAACCACTTATCTTATTTGAAAACATACGTTTTTTTGAGGGAGAAAAGGAAAATAGCGATGACTTTGCAAAAAAATTAGCATCTTTTGGATCACTTTACATAAACGATGCATTTGGTGTAAGCCATCGTGCTAATGCTTCGGTGGTTGCAATCACAAAGTGTCTCACGAGCATTGCTGGTATACAGATGGAAAAAGAGCTCGTGAATCTCGGAAAAGTCCTTAATAATGTCACACATCCATTCGTATGTGTCGTGGGTGGCGCGAAAATAGGTACCAAGGTTCTTCTTATCAATAACCTTCTTTCGCGTGCGGACACTATACTTGTAGGCAGCGGTATTGCATGCCCGTTACTTCGGGCCCAAGGTCATGCTACAGGAAAAACGATTTTTGAGGCGATAGATGAAAATGAAATCAAATTATTGTTTGAATCGCATAAAATTTTACTTCCACAGGATTTAGTACTCAAGACGGACAAGGGACCTACTCCTATCAAAGCAACTGATTTAAATACTATTTCTAATCAAGAATATGTTATTCTTGATGTGGGAGAGGAGACAATAAGGGAGTATACAAAATATATAGAGGGCGCTAAGACGATTGTTTGGAATGGACCTCTTGGTCTTTTCGAGGATCCTAATTTCAAAAGGGGTTCTGAAATGATAGCGCGCGCTATTGCAACTTCTCATGCCTTTAAGATCGTTGGAGGAGGGGAGACGGTGTCGCTTGTCCACGATCTTGGTCTTGCAGAAAAATTTGATTTTGTCTCGACGGGAGGGGGGGCGATGATTTCTTATTTAAGTGGCGGGAAGCTTCCAGGAATAGAAGCCTTAAAATAATAGAACTTTTGCATTCGGCGCATTACTTCATCAAACGCTGTGGTACTCAACGCAGTACTTCTTATGTACAGCTTATTCCGTTCCTCGCGTTTTCCTCGTACTGCATCCAAATGCAAAAGTCCTAAATAAAGTTTCAATCAACTTATATGAATTTAGTTATATATACAGATGGGGGGTCGAGAGGAAATCCAGGCCCATCAGCCCTGGGAGCAGTTATTGATATTGATGGGAAGAGACATGAATATGGTGAGTTTTTGGGTGTGGGAACAAACAATGAAGCAGAGTATGCCGCCGTTATTTTTGCGCTTAAAAAGGTGAAGCAGCTTGTGGGAAAGGACAAGGCCAAGGGTGAAGAAGTGCGTGTGAATATGGACTCTGAACTTATCTGCAGACAAATGAATCATGAATATAAAATATCAGTAGATCGCATGAAAATGCTCTTTGTAGATGTTTGGAACCTTACTCTCGATTTTAAAAAAGTCACCTTCCATCATATTCCCAGAGAACAAAATAAAGCAGCAGACGCAATGGTAAACGAAGCGCTCGATAAGCAACGTAACACGTTATTTTAAAAGGCTACTGGACTTTTTTATTGCATAGCAAAATACCGCTTTTTGGGGCGGTATTTTGATGATGTAGGTTATAAGCCGGATTTTGTAGTTCGAAAAAATCGAACCGGTAGTTATTTATCTAGCCCTACGATTACTCGCAGGATCATGAGCGGCACTCCTCTAGACACTTTGTAAACAAAGTATTACAGGCACGACCTTGCACTCAGTAAGGATTTAGCCGTTGCACCCCCTATGTTTCCATAGGAATTCGTCCTCCTTCGCATAAAGCTATGGAGGACGCTTTAACCTTTTCAGGTTTTAGCGTCTCTGTTCGCACCTCTAACCTAATAATATATTAGGTTGACGGGTATTACCCGCTACTATTATCTCAATAAAATATTAAGAATGAGAGTCCGGACTTTCCTCGTTTCAATATTACATTGAACCGCAACTACCCACCTACTAAGTACTATTATACTATACAATCGTACTAATGTCCAGTATTCCGGCGGTATCTCCTCACAACCCTGAGTAAGCACGTGTTTATCATAATAGTCCCTGAGCTAGTTTATCCTGAGCCTGTCGAAGGAAAGGGTTTCCTTTCCGCCAGAGGTGGATCAGCCTCCGGCTGAATGGTAGGCCTTCGATACACCAGA